>JBMYUM010000005.1:0-33177 GCA_049605375.1 Phycisphaerae bacterium
GATTGCAGCCGATGACGCATTGTTTACGCAGGTACTTGAGGGGGTCCGTGACGCGGCGCAGGCAGAGACCGATCCGGTTGTGCTTCGGCATCTGTTGCGGGCGTTGCGCAGTCGTGAGCGTATTGCTGAGATTGTCCCGGTTTACTTGGCGGTGCTTGACCGTCGAATTGAGTCGCGGAAGCAGGCGACGGTTGCGGCTGACGGTGCCGAGCTTGGGATGTACGAGAATCTGCGGCGTCAGGATGTTCTCGATGCCTTGAGTCCGCAGCAGCAGCAGGAATTGGTAAAGCGTCTCGCCGTTCTCTTTCGAATTGATGCGACGCGGTACAACCATCCGAAGCTTGCGCAGAAGGACGGCATTATGAACGACAAGTTCCGCGAGGTTGATAATCTTGAGCGGATGCTTGTTGGCATAGAAGACATCCTTTCGCGGATGGTGCAGGGCGGTCAGCGCAAGATTCCGGGTGAGCTTCAGAATGGCGGTATCGTTCGAAATCAGCAGGTACTTGCCATTGTATTGGAATGGGTTGGAGATTCGGCGACTTCGACCAATGGCAAATTGAATGCGGCACCGTGGAATGTGCCCGTTGGTGCTCCCTAGGCCGTTCCTTCGTTATCCATTGAACGGCGGTCGGCGGGCATTCGCCGGGCGTCGGGCAGTTCCTAACGACAACGCTGTTCGGTTCATCTGCGTTTCAGCGGATGCGCCCCATTCCATCCGCTGCATCACGATTCATCATGATGCTCCCGGATCCTCTGCCTGTCCCAATTCGTAGCACACGCGTTAGTCTGACCTGCCGCCCGGCGCGGCATGGGTGAAAATGCAGCATGCTTGATGGCTGGAAACGTCATGTTCTGATCGGCGCCATCCTGGTTCTGCCTGTCTGGGGTATTTTCTGGGCCGGCGGCACTTCGCTTACGGCAGACCGAGCGGACTTCACCTACGTGAACAACTCCGGGATTCACACGTTGGATCCTGCTCGCATGAGTTGGACGACCGATTTTCGCGTAGCGCTCAACATCTGGGAGGGGGTCACGACCTGGGATTCCGAGACGCTTGAACCTATCGGCGGCGCTGCGTACTTTCCGCCGCAGACGTCCAACGATGGTCGTGAGGTGACGTTTACGATTCGTGACGACGCGCGCTGGTCAAACGGGGATCCGGTGGTTCCTGACGACTTCATTCGTGGATTACGTCGTGGTTTGGAACCGGGGACGGCGGGGGACTACGCCTTCCTGGTGACTGAGCATCTGGAAGGCGCGGCAGATTATCATGATTGGCGTTTGCACGAGGTGACGATTCTCACTGCTTTGGCTCGCCTTGCTGATGGGTGGCAAATCTCTTCCAAACAAGCCCGCGCATTGCATGCTGCCGAGATTGCGGCGATCGAATCGGTGATGGGGGAAGAGTCACCTCCGTTGGTTTCGCATGTGCCGGTTGGTGGGGAAAAGGGGCAACCCACCGAATCCGACGACGATGCGTGGTGGGAGAACTGGGGGCGGGAGCTGCTTTCATGCGCCAATACGGATCGTGGTGTCGATTTCTCGGCGTTGCACAGGGAGCGACTCCACGCGCATGCGTCCGAGCTTGAAAGTCGTTTTCGCACGGTTGGCATTCGAAAGAGCGGTGATCGATCGTTGACGTATGTGTTGCGCTCTCCGTGCCCCTATTTTCTCGACATCACTGGTTTCCCGGTGTTTCTGCCTTGCCACGAGAGTATCGAGCAATGTCGCCAGGCGTTTGGTGGGAGCGGGCTCACGCGTGAAGGGTTGGTCGTTTACGATCCTGTCTGGACCAAGCCGGTGTCAGGCCGTGGCGGTTACAAGGGGCTGGTGACGAACGGTCCCTATGAGGTGGACGCCTGGTCATTCAAGCGTCGTCTGCGTTTGCGTCAGAACAGATTCTATCACAGTCGGCTTGACGACATGTGTGATACCATTGACATGGTTGTATTCGATCACCTCAACGCAGCGTTGATGGCGTACGACGCCGGTGAGATTGACTTTCTGCCTGATCTAGGTGTGCCTTTTGAGCATGAGCTGCTCAAACTTGCTTTGTCCGGTCAGCGTCCTGACATTCGGCTCGCACCGCTGCATGCCACGTATTTTCTGAACTTCAACTGCCAGCGGACTTTCGACGGTAGGCCCAATCCGTTTTCGGATCCGCGTGTTCGTCGCGCGTTTACCATGGCTTTGGACCGCGACACTCTCGTTGATCATGTGCTGGCGACCGGTGACGAAGTGGCGTCGACCCTTGTTCCGCCGTCGATGACAGATGCCTATCAGCCTCCCGAAGGCATTTCGTACGATCCGATGGAGGCGGCCGCATTGTTGTCTTCCGTTGGTTTTCCTGATGGTGCCGGGTTTCCTGTGGTCGATTTTCTCTATCCGCCGAACGACGAAATCGTGTGTCAGGCGATTGCGGGGATGTGGGAGCGTACGTTGGGGGTCCGGGTTCGATTGCACGCGATGGAAAGCAAGACATTCGCGCAGAAGCGAGCGTCGCACGAGTTCATGGTCGCACGAGGCAATTGGTTTGCTGACTATCGCGATCCCACGACGTTTCTTGATTGCTTCCGCATCGGAAATGGCAACAACGATTCGGCTTATGTCGGTGAGGCGTATGACATGCTCCTGGACCAGGCGTCGGCTTCGTCGAGCGCGGCGAATCGATTTCGGCTGCTGTCGAAGGCAGAGCAGCTGCTCGTTGAGGAAGATTGTCCTATTCTCCCCATCTGGCATTACCGCATGCCTGTCGCCATCCGCCCTGGGATTGATGGCATTACTGCCAACGCGCGGTTGTGGGTTCCTTTTCATCGCATTCGGGTTGCATCCCCACCAGTTGCCGACACGGGGGGAGCATGAGCCTATTCGTTCGACTGGTCATGCGCTTTTTGTGGGGCCTCATCACGATCGTTGCTGTCTACACACTGACATTCGTGATGGTGATTTCGCTTCCCGGCAATCCCTTTCAGTCGGGTGACAGATCGATGGCGCCGCAGATAGTAGAGGCTATGCGTGCGCGCTACAGCATGGACAACGACTGGCTCTATTACTGGGAGTTTCTCCGGGGCGCGTTGCAATTCGATTTCGGGCCTTCGTTTACCTACATTGATTGGAGTTGCGCTGAGATCATACTGGCGGCTTTGCCGGTATCGATGACGGTGGGAGCGCTGGCCATTCTACTGGCGCTTCTGGTCGGCATTCCGCTGGGTGTATTCGGAGCCATGAATCGCGGTGGATTCTGGGATCGTGCCACTTCGTTGCTCGTTCTTGGGTCGCTTGCCGTTCCGACGTTTGTGGTCGGGTCATTCCTGCTGATTATCTTTGGCGTCATGCTGTCCGTTGCGCCCATTGGGGGGTGGGGAACGCTGTCCCATCTGCCACTTCCGGTCATCACACTTTCTGTGCCGTATGCCGCCTATATCGCTCGGCTGACTAGAGACGGTTTGACAGAGACGCTGCAGGCCGAGTTCGTCCGGACGGCTCTGGCAAAAGGGATGACAATGGAGCGTGCCATGCTGCGTCATGCGCTCAAGCCAGCATTGCTTCCGGTTCTCAGTTTTCTGGGACCTGCCCTGGCGCAAGCCATGACGGGTTCATTCGTCGTGGAGAAGATATTCAGTATTCCTGGCTTGGGTCAGCACTTTGTCAACGCCGCGTTGAATCTGGATTCGGGGTTGATTCTCGGGACCGTGCTCGTCTTTTCGAGTCTTCTGGTGGTGATGAACATCATCGTAGACCTTCTGTACGCTTTCTTCGATCCCCGCATTCGTGGGAGTATCTGATCGTGCGTATTTGGCATCGCTTTAATCGCTTGCATCTTCTGCTCTTTGTGGTGAGCGGTCTGGCTGTTCCAGCGATGCTCTTGCTTCCTCTCGGTGCACGATGGAGCAACGTACAGGCTTTGGAAGAGGCGGTGCGGCATGCCCCGAGTTGGTCTCCGGCGGTATCTCTGGAGTCGTATCGATCGGTCCGAACGACTGAGGGGGGACCGGCGACGTCGGTCGAATGGTTGGCGCATGCGGCCAGTGGCTGGATGGGGTACGACAATCTTGGTCGCAGCCTCCTGTTTCGTGTGATGACGGCGTTGTTCATCAGTCTTTCCATCGGACTCGGGGCCGGCCTGACTGCCGTCACGCTTGGTGTCGTGTGGGGAGCGGTGGCTGCGCTTTCCGGTCGTTGGGTTGATGTTGTGATGATGCGGCTCGTCGATCTTTTGTACGGACTTCCCTACGTACTCATGGTCATTCTGCTGCGTGTTGGTCTGGGGGCGTCGTTTCGATCCTGGGCGGGACGATCGGAATGGCTGGCCGAGATCCTGATGGTGATTCTGGCGATATCGCTGGTGAGTTGGCTCACGACTGCACGTATTATTCGCGGGCAAGTGATGAGCCTGAAGACTCGTGGGTTCGTCGAGGCGGCCCAACTAGCTTCCGGCGGGCGGTTCTATATTCTGCGCCATCATTTGTTGCCGCATCTCTGGGGGCCTGCGTTGGTCTGCACGACGATCGTTGTTCCTCAGGCCATCCTGCAGGAGTCCTTTCTTTCGTTTCTCGGTATTGGTATTCGTCAGCCCTTGCCGTCGCTAGGGCGACTGACCGCCGACGGTGTGTTTGCGGTCAACCAATACGTTGGCTTCTGGTGGCAGCTGGTTTTCCCATGTGGGTGCTTGATTTTGATTCTGCTTGGCGTGAATGCCGTTGGTGAGCGGCTTCGTCGATGGATCGACTCTTCGACACAGGCAGGCGAACGAGCGGGCGCAAGCCCGGCCTACGAACGTGAAGCCGGGGTCTTGCCTTAACTCAGCATGAAGGCGTTACGCCGGAATCGGCAATGGCATTCCGATTTGCGTGAACACTTCGTCGTACTGACGGCGGAGGTACTGCTGGGGCGCGCCGCCGGCCAGATGATCCCATGGCATCACTTCTTCCCGGCGGCGTTCGCGGTGGGCGTAGAATGCAGGATCAACGCCACAGGCATCAAACGCGCGCGTCCAGATGCTTGCGTCGAACGTCTCATCCCAGCCGTCAAATCTGGCGCCGAGTCGATAGGCTTCAAGAATGACGGGTGCCAGTCGTCTATCACCGCGTGAGAAAACGCCTTCCAGAATGGACCGCTCGACGTTGTGCGTCTTGAGTTTCACGGCGCCGCGGTTCTTTCCTTTCTGCTGCATATGCGATCGGAGTTGGCGGCGGGCTTCGTGGAAGTATTCGGCCGTCGGCTGGGCTGCCCATTGGAAGGGCGTATAGGGTTTGGGAACGAGCCAGCCGACCGACGCGTTGACGGTTGCCGGGCCTTTTCCGAACTCCTTCCGTGCATTGCTGACCTGACGGCTCAGATTGACAATGCCGTCAATGTCGCTCGGCCTTTCGCCGGGGAAACCGCACATGAAATAGAGTTTCACCGTCTTCCAACCTGCGGCGTATGCATGTCGTACACCGTCGAGCAGGTTTCCGTCTGAAACAAGTTTTCGAATGGCCGCGCGCATGTCGTCATTGGCCGCTTCGACTGCCATGGTGAGGCCGCCTTTACGTACGGAGTTCACCATCCAGGGAATGTTCTGCAGCATCTTGTCCACGCGCAACGAGGGGACGGAGATGTTTACGCGGCGCGACGCGAATTGGCTGTTGGCTCTTTGTGCAAGCTCTTTGAGGTCGGGATAGTCAGCCGTCGAAAGGGAGAGCAAACCGAATTCATCCATGCCGGTTGCGGCGTACATTTCCTCGGCCATTTCGAGGATACGATCAACGGTTCGCAGTCGCAGCGGTCGCTTGGTGTAGCCGGCGTGGCAGAAGCGGCATCGTTGGGGGCAGCCCCGCATGATTTCGATGGCGAAGCGATCATGAACGACTTCCACAAACGGCACAATGGGACGCGTTGGAAATGGTGTGGCATCAAAGTCATCCGTTTGGCACCGGACGGTTGCGTAACGCATATCAGACGCGGTGGTATTGATGCTGCGGATTGTACCGTCATCGTTGTAGTCGGGGCGGTAGAGCGATGGTGCGTAGAGCCAGTCAAACCGTCGGGCGAGTGCCTCGATCATGTCACGGCGTCTCATTCCGTTGTGTTTCATCTCGCGATAGGCGGCGAGCAGGTTTGTCATGGAGTCTTCGCCGTCGCCAAGGACGACAAGATCGAGAAAGTCGGCTACCGGTTCCGGATTGTCTGCCTGCGGTCCTCCTGCGATGACCAACGGATGATTGTCGTCGCGGTCTTTGCTATGGAATGGAATGCCAGCCAGGTCGAGCATCTGCAACAGGGACGTAAACGCCATTTCGTACTGTAGCGAGACGGCGAGAATGTCGGCGGTCGTGACCGGTTGCCGTGTATCCCAGGTGAAGAGGGGGATCTTCCGCGACCTCATTTGTGCTTCGGCATCAATCCAGGGGCAGTAGACACGTTCGGCGCAGCAACCGTCTGTTTCATTCACGAGCCAGTAGATGATCTGGCATCCGAGGTGGCTCATGCCGATGGTGTAGGTGTCTGGAAACGCAACGGCGACGCGCACGTCGGCGGCTTGCCAATCGCCATCGTTGACGCGTTGGTTCCACTCCTGCCCAATGTATTGTCCCGGGTGGTCGACGTAGGGGAGCAACTCGCGACTCACGCGATCGCGGAGGGGCATGCCGCCTTGCACAGCATTCAATTGTCGTGCCGCTGTCGTCCTGTTGATTGGTTGGGCGTGATTCATCGCGGCGTCCTCTTTTGCGTTTGCACAAAACGCCTGCCGGCGCTGGTGCTGGTTGCTTTTGCGTCTAGCGTTGTATCCTCTTTTGCTGTCTTACGTTCCATCTTGGCGAAGGAACGCTCAGCAAGCGATAGCTTATCGGCAAAGCGATTCCATTCAATGGTTTTGCCGTAATCGGTCACCCTGTGAAGTTTGGTTCGGGCTGGAATCGACTGCATGGTTCTGCGTCCAGAGCGGTTCCAAAAACCAGAAAAGTGTTGCGTTCGACCCCAAATCCTAGTACGTTTCGTAATGCCATGCGTTGTATTTCCGGACCCAATTCGCAGCGTCGGTCGCGGCAATCCGTGGAGGGGAATTGCGCGCTGACTCGTTCTTCGCTTCGAGGAAATTCGGGTTGGTTGCGGACTGCTCGTCTGCAGCGCCGGATGAGTTCTCCGTGTCATCGTCGTGGCTCCAGCCTGATTGAGCTTCTTGTTGTTGTTTCCATCATTGCCGTCTTGTTCGGTATGCTCGTGCCGTCGTTGCAGCGTTCGGTGTCACTGGTCCGTGCGACGATGTGCCAGAACAACTTGAAGGAAGTTTCGCTCGCCCTTCGGATCTATCGGGTTGAGAACGAGGGATGGCTTCCGGTTTCAGATTCCGTCAATGAGGTTGTGGCTTCAGAAGACGGGTCTGATTCACGTCCGGATGTCTGGTTCATGAAGCTCTACCCGGAGTACATGGTCAATCCTGCGCATTTGAGCTGTCCGGAGGATCCTTTCGGTTATCGTATGAAGCAGGCATCGAACCTGACCGATGATCCATCGATTGCAAATTTCGCCAGCTACGGGATCAACAGTTTCATCATGAGTGCCGGTCGCGGATTGCTCGCCCATGTTGAGCGGTTCGAGCCATCACGTCCGGGTGATACGATTCTTCTTGCTGATCTGGGACCTGATTACGTTTCGCGCGGCAGCAATGAGGGCATTGGTGACATTATTCCGTCGCGCAATCAGAGTCTTTTGTCGTGGGGTGATGGCTTCGACATTTTCAATGGGATGAGTCAGCCTTGGCTGACAGACCGTCACAAGCGCGGCGTGTACGTTGCGACCGTGGATGGTGGTCTTCGTCACGTGAACACAAGGCAGATCATGTCGAGCCCCGTTCAGGAGTACTATGAGGAATGTGAGGCCGGCGGTTGCACACTCTGCCGCGAGCTTTTCCTGTACCATTATTCCTTTGCACGCCGTCGCCTGTTCTGGTGGACCGGCGAGTTGCCTGAACTCGTTGCGAGTCGTATCGGATCCTGAAGCGTACACGTAACAACCGTCGACGGCGCGTTCGCGTTGTCATTCGTCGCAGGCTGTCGCGTGCAGCCCTCCTCAGTCTTTCCCTCACCTCCACTGCGGCCATTGTTCTTTTTGTAGTCCTACGACTGACAAGTTCTGCGGAGCCTACGGTTGAAGCTCCTGTTGCAACTACGCGACAGTGGATCTACGTCTGTCCCCGACGGCATGAGAATGTGCTACCGCTGCAGGAGCAGCCGCATGCGTGCAAGACGTGTGGCCTTTCGGCCTATCCACAGGCGGACTACAGGTGTGATCTTCACGGTGTGTTTACGGCTTCGCTGCGATTCCAGCGTCAAGACGATGGCACGCTTCGGGTTTCGGAATTACGGCTTCCCGGGCAGGAGTGGCAGCCGGTCGATGCCGGCCTCGCGTGTCCCCAATGCCGGCGGTCGCTTACGCGAATGCCTGAGGACCCGCTGAGGCGGAAATTGCCGTGATGACAGGTGTCTTCACCAGGTAGAGTGTGTTTCGTTCTGTGGGCTACTTTTTCAACGACGCCGGCAGCGTGAAGTCCGCAATGAACAACTGCGAGTCGCTGATTCCTCCTCGCTTGGACGTCCACATGAGTTTCTTTCCATCCGGGCTGAAGACGGGCAGGCCGTCAAATTCCTGTTCGAAGGTGATGCGCGTCAGGTTTTGGCCATCCGGTGTCATCATGAACAGATCGTAGTTCGGCCGGCCACCGTGATCCGCCTGTGTAAAGATCAGCGCTTTGCCGCTCGGATGCCAGGAGGGGCACCAGTTGAAGATTGGATTGTCTGTCAATGCGCGGTCATTTTTTCCGTCCGCGTCGACGATACGAATCTGCAGGTTCATTTCCCCATCGTTGCGGCGGTCTCCACGGTAGAGGATTGACTTCTTATCTGGTGAGAAGAACGGGCCGCCGTCATAGCCCTTTCCATTGGTGATGCGTTTCTGGTTCGAGCCATCGGCATCCATCACGTAGATTTCAAGATCGCCATCGCGTTCGGAGGTAAAGACTATGTGCTTACCGTCTGTTGAATAGGTTCCTTCGGCGTCGTATCCGTTGTCGTAGGTCAATCGTCTCAACCCCGTGCCATCCGGATTTGCCTCAAAGATGTCCATGTACTTGTTGAAGTCCCACGAGTAGCCATCGCTCTTCTCTTCGACCTTGGGCTTCCCCAAATTGGGATCCAGATGTGACGATGCGAAGATGATCTTCTTTCCGTTTGGATGGAAGTATGCACACGTACAGGCACCTTCTCCTGTGCTGACCATTTTGGGCGTCGTGGTACCAAGCTTCATGGTATAGATCTGGTAGGCCGACGCACCCTTGGGTGTGGCCTGGAAGATGATCGTCTTGCCATCGGGGGAGAAATAACCTTCTCCGGCTTCTATGAACCCCATCGATTCGAAGGTGATCTGCTTGATATTTGAAAGTACAGCGCTTTCCTTGGGATGAGGCTTCACGTCTTTAGCGAGAGCAAACGTGGTCGACAAAAGGGCTACCAAAGTAGCCATGTATATTGATCTGGTCGTTTTCATTCTTCTCTGTCCTGCGGTCTATTGGGGGCAGCAAACCTTCACGCATCGTGAGAAAGTGCCACCTTGACATTCTTTGCTCAGCCGCGCTACCTTCGCGATGCTCCTTGCGTGGAGCACTTTGGCGCCGTGCGGAAGTGAAATCCTCAATCCAGATTTTTTCCGGCATGGCCGCGACTACTTTCTGTGAATGGTAGTCTATTCCTCGTTTGTTGTCCTGCCCTGAGGTTCGTCGGCATCCCGGCTCCATGCTGCACTACCGAGGAGTCTGACGAAGCGGCAATCGATCATATTCCGCCGGCGAATGTGCCCTTGCACTTTCTGGACCTGGACCAGTTGCTGCCGCTTTTGTGGTCCGACGGGAATGACCATGGTGCCGCCGTCGCCAAGCTGTTGCAGCAGGGCAGGTGGGATGGAGGGGGCGCCGGCTGTGACGAGGATTGCGTCGAACGGTGCATGGGATGGCCAGCCGAGCGATCCATCACCTACGGTCTGGCGGATATTTTGAATGTTGAGAGCCTGGAAGGTTTTGGCGGCGTCGTGTGCGAGAGCGTGAATTCGTTCGATACTGAAGACTTCAGCGACGACGTGCGACAGGATCGCTGCCTGGTATCCGCTCCCTGTGCCGATCTCCAGGACGCGCATTTCCTTCGTGGGGTGGATGGCTTCGGTCATCAGTGCGACGACGTACGGCTGGCTGATCGTCTGCTCGTGTTCAATGCGAAGGGCGCGATCTTCGTAGGCGAGTTCATGTTGAAGCGGGCTGACAAAGTTCTCGCGTGGCACCGTGCGCATGGCCTGCAGAACGCGCGGGTCGCTGATTCCTCGCGCTTCAAGCTGTTCGGCGACCATGCTTGCTCGTCGTCTGGTGAGTTCGATTTCAGGCATGGGTGACATGGTGTTGTCTCACTTCGTTCATGTTACCCACGATCAGCGGTAAACTCCACAAGTCGCTTCAAATCCGTCATACTCTTCCTGCATTCCTATCGTTTGCGCTGGTTGTGGTGATCTGCTCAGGCGTTACAGCCACATGGTCGCTGGAACCATGATCACACGGCGCGGACAACAGGGGATTGGCTATGGAGTGGTTCGTATGAAAACATCCTCGGATTCGCAGCATCGGGTGATTACGCTGACGACTGACTTCGGCACGCGAGACTATTTCGTCGGGGCCATGAAGGGGGTCATTCACAGCATTGCACCGGGAACGCATGTGGTCGATATTTCTCATGAGATCAGCCCGCAGAACATTGCGCACGGTGCGTTTACCATTCGCCAGATCCTAGCCTACTATCCGAAAGGTTCGATTCACGTCGTCGTCGTGGATCCCGGTGTTGGAACCGAGCGACCGATTGTTGCCGGAAGGTACGAAGGGCGTTACGTCGTTGCCCCTGACAATGGTCTGTTTTCGCTTCTGCATCACGACCTGCATGTCGAAGCGTTGCACTATGTGGAAGATCGACGGTTCTTTCTGCCCGACATGTCCTCGACTTTCCACGGAAGAGATATCATGGCGCCGGTTGCTGCTCACCTTGCCAATGGTGTTGCCATTAAGGAGCTGGGGCGACGCGTGGATCGGCTTGAGATTCTGCCGCTGTCATGGCGTGCGTCACGTGTCGGCGACTCGCTCCAGGGGCGGGGCCTCATGAGTGACCACTTTGGCAACATCATCACGAGTATCTGTCAGGAGCAGTTTGTGGGCTTGGGTGTGGCATCGTCCTGGGAGGTGGTGGTCAATGGAACGGTGCTGGGCGGCATCCGCCGTACGTTCGCCGATCTTGGTGAATCGGAGCTGGGGGCGGTCTGGGGCAGTGCGGGCTACCTCGAACTCGTGTGCAACTGTAGCAGTGCTGAGGCGCTGTTAGGTGATCCGAATTCGGTCGAGGTTATCCTGCGGCCTACAGATGGTTAAAAGGGGTCACTTGGGCGGTATTGTTAATATTGTGTTGGCATTCTTTCGGTGCTTAAGTGGCGTTCAGGGGCCGCCGATAAATTGGGCAAGAGGGGTGAGGTCGGGTTTGACCTCGGGGCAATGACTGGCGCCAACCGCCCCATTCTCCCTCTTTACCAATTACCTTTTTTCTAGGAGAGAAAAGCGATGAGCACGTCTGCAACTCAGTGCACCCCGCAGGATTACGTCACGAACTGTGGTACGACCGTTCAGTTTGATAAGATCAATGAACCTGGTTGCTACATCTGCAACTGGAGCGGTCACCTGCTTCGCGTTCCGGAAGACGGCGTTGCACCGGGTCGTTCACCGCTGGTCAACATCATCGGCAACCAGCCGCTGTTCGTCACCAAGCTGAGCGACAACCCGTTCATCACGCTGACGAAGGCAAAGATGATCGCTTCGAATCTGGACATCAACGTCAACTTCTAAGTTGACCGCGCTTTCGCGCACCAGATATTCCGGGCCTCGGCTTCCCTTTGGGAGGTCGAGGCCTTTTTTCATGGCCCACCTCTGTTCTCCCCCAATGCGCTCCCGTCCTGCTTTCCTCGCAGCGCAAGAGTGGCGCGAGCAGGTCTTGCTCTCGTGGCGTGCCAAAATTTCACAATCATGATGTGTGGGCTGTCGGCAAGCCTCGTTGACGTTATCTTGATTGTAAGTGTTTGAATTAAATGGTGTTGCGTTAGCTTCGGTGTTCGCCCGGGACGCCTTGGTTTGCCTGTGAGTCAACGGTGTCGGCATGGAACGGTTGGAGACTTTCGGCAGAATCTGCCGAAAGTCTGGTACCGCGTCAGGGAGGACGTGGATTGCCGGTAATCGCAGCTCAGGATGGGCATGATGGCGCAGTGGAAAAAACTGCAGCGAAGGCTCGCCAGTAAGTGGCAGATCCCGACGTTCCTGATCTCGATGGGACTGCTCGGTGTTGCGCTATTTAGTGCGCGTCGTACCATCGACGATATTCCCCTGACTGAAACACTCGCCTACATGGACCGACTCACCGCGTCGGGTGCTTACGATCTGGTTTTTCGTAACGGTCAATACGTATTGTCAGTCGCAGACAAGTACTCTGAGCGAGAACTCGCCGAAGTCACGCTTCGGCTTTCGCGTGCCCGTCATGACTATGCCGTTGCGGAACGCGCTCGAACAAGGGATGCCGCGCGTGAAGTTGTGGCTGGCTATGAGATGGCAAAGATCCACTCGCTCCCGCTTACGGGCGAGGATCATGCGCGTTGGGGTCGGGCGCTGCTCTGGCTTGGCCAAGGGGCGGATGCTTCGCCTCATCTTGAAACCGCATTGAATGAGGGGGCGAAGAACCCGCATGCGTTACGTCGACGATTTTTCTGGCTTCGGGAGTCACTCGGCGATGATGAAGATGCCTTGCTTGCGATTGTCCGGACATACCTCAGCGAGATTCCCCAGGATTCCCTGGTTGAGCGGCTATGGGGTATCGAACAGGAGATCGAGCTCCTGGCCGACCAGTCGCTGACCGACCTTGCCGCGACAACACTTGTTCGCGAGCGCGATCTCTTTGCGGGGACCGCGTTCGAGGATGATCTGGCTTATCTTGGCGCGTTGCTGCTTTACCGGCAGGGTTTTCACGAGGATGCGGAGACTTCGCTGCGGGCGATTCGAAACCGGGTGGATCCGACGGCGGACGTGGCCGGAAAAGCTGGTTGGCTTCTCGGGCAGGTCATGATGCGGGACGATGGTCCACGCAATCCCTATGATGCGATTTCGTTTTTCCGGGACGTTTTGGACGTTCATCCGTTTCTGCCGCACGGGCTTGCCTGTCATCTCGGGATTGCTGAAGCGAATGCGATGCTCGAACAGCACGATCAGGCGTTGAGCAGCTATGCCGACGCGATTGATGCGCTTCCTGAGATTCAGAATCGCCGCCTGCTTAATCCCGATATCATTCGCGCCTCTCTCGGTATTCGTGCACAGGAACAGCGTGATCTCGGAAACTTCAATTCGTCGCTGTCGTATGTGACGTTGGCTCTTTCGCTCGTTGAACCCGCCCGCGTAGACCAGCAGGTTGCTTTACTTCAGCAGCGAATTGAAATCGAGGAGTTGCTTGGTGATCAACTACTTGACGTTGCCAGCGGCCAGGAGCGATCGCAAGCGGCAGAGACGCGGCAACTTGCGTACGCGCATTTCCTGTCTGCTTCGGATGATGCACTGACGGTCGCGCGAGAAACCGTATGGGACGAAGAGCTGTCGGCATCGGCTTCCTGGCAAGCAGCGGAGTTGCGAGCGAAGGGGCAGGATCGTGTCGAAGCAGCCAATCTCTTCGACAAGTACCGTTACGCGCGACCTGATGATGCACGTGTTCCGCGAGCGCTGTTTCGGATCGGACAACTCAAGCAGTCGGCCGGTGATTTGGAAGGGGCCATTGAAGCCTACCGTGTTTGCTTTGAAGAGCACAAGCGTACGATCGATGGACTTCGTGCGTTGATTCCACTTGCCCAATGCTTCATGGCTTTGGGGCGTGAATCGGATTCACAGGTTGAGGCGACTCTCGATATCATTCTTGAGCAATCGGAGGCGTTCACGCCGGATGCGCCAGAATTCAAAGACGCGCTATTCCTCTATGGCGAGGTCCTTACCCGTCGCAATGCATTCGAGCTGGCTATCGGCCGGTTGGAAGAAGCTCTCCAGCGGTACCCTGATGATGAGCGTGTTTGGTCGGCCCGCGGTCTGCTTGCAGACTGCTACCGCCGTAGCGCGCTAGCGCTGAAACGTGATATAGGCGATGCCACATCGGCGGCCGAGATCGATCACATGCGGGCATCATCGATGGATCGATTTGAACGAGCACGCGTGCTTTATCGAAAGTTGATCGACGAACTGAGTCGGCATTCGGTGGAGACGCTGACGGCGTTGGAGCGTGTTACGCTCCGGCATGCCCATTTCTATGAAGCAGATTGTCTTTTCGAGATGTCCCGTTACGCGGAGTCACTCAAGTTGTATGAGGAGTCTGCGAGTCTCTACAAGGACTCTGCGACTGCGTTATCGGCTTACGTGCAGATCATCAACTGTCACGTTTTCATGGGGGAGAAAGAAGAGGCGCGCTCTGCGTTGGCTCGCGCTCGTATCCTCGTCGACACAATTCCCGAGAATGCCTTTATGCGCTCGATCTCACCGCAAGGGCGGACGGACTGGGAGCAATACTTCACCTGGTTGGAAGAAGCGGAGCTATTTTGATGGTTAAGGACCCACGTTCGCAAATGTTGCATCGTGCGATGGCAGCGACGAATAGCGATTCGGCTGCGCAGCAGGATTCACCGCACGAGGTGTTGATTCTATTGCGCGCTCAGCGTCAATTGTATGTCAAGCTGGAGGCTATCGCAGAAAAGCAGCGGGGCTTCATTACCGGCGACAACTCGTCGGAACTCCTGACGATCCTTGCCGACAGGCAGCGTGTTTCAAAGGCTCTTGCCGAGATCGGTCAGCGACTGGCGCCGGCACGCGAGCATTGGGATTCCTTCGTCACCGCTTTCAATCACGAGCAACGTGAGGAGGCCGAGACGATTATTGCTTCCATACGTGGAAGTCTGCAACGCGTCATGGAACGTGATGATATGGATGTCAAGTTGCTCGCGGCGCGCAAGCATGTTGTTTCCAAGGCGATGGAGGCAACCCACAATTCCCGCCGTGCCGTCCATGCTTATGGTTCGTCTGGCGGTGGGCGGTCGGGTGATCGTCTGAATCAATCGACCTAGCTGAGGCCTTTTGTCGGAGTGTGGTATGACAGTATTGAGTCACTCACAATCAGGTTTGCGCAGCCGGCCATCGGCTGATCCGAGTCTTGACAGCGTTGGGACGAACGGACCAGGTGCTGCTGTTCCCGCTTCGGAGCTTGAGGGCGAGTCCGGTGATCAGCGAGGTGGGGTAGAGCAACGTCGAAGTGATGGAACCGGTGGTCATGAACTGGCCGACATGATTCAGCTCTACAACGATGTTACCGACAGGTTGAAGCAATCACACGAACTCCTCCGGCGGGAGGTATGCCGGTTGCGCGAAGAGCTGGAGGCGAAGAATGAAGAGCTGGCGCGAAGTGAACGGTTAGCCGCGTTGGGGGAGATGGCGGCTGGCGTTGCACACGAGATTCGCAATCCCCTGGGTGGGATTCGTCTCTACACCTCTTTGTTGGAAAAAGATCTCCGTGATTCTCCGCAAGCGTTGCAGTTGGTCAAGAAAGTCAACGCGGGTGTCTGCACCATGGAGAGTATTGTCGGTGACATACTCGCTTTCTCCGGCGATTCTGCACCGAACCGTCGGCCCGTATCGCTGCACGAGGTAGTTCGAGCTGCTTTGATTCATGCTGATGCGCATCGCATTCCGCTGCAAGCGAAGATTCACTTCGACGACCTTGACGATCCTTATGATCATGGCTCCATGCATCAAGATGGATTGGCTGGTACGTCTCGTCGGACCGATTGCCGGAATTATCGAGTCCACGGTGATGCAGGCCAGCTCGAACGTGCCGTTTTGAATCTCGTTCTCAATGCGCTGGATGCTGCGGGGCGTGAAGGGCATGTCTGGATTCGCTGTGTTTGTACGAAAGAGAAGAACGAGCGGGCCATGGGCGCCATTTTCGTGGAAGACAGTGGTCCGGGCATTTCAGATGATGTGGCACGTCGCATGTTCAATCCGTTCTTTACGACGAAGGGCAGTGGGACAGGTTTGGGATTGGCCATCGTCCATCGCATTGCAGAGATGCACGACGGGTTGGTTCGCATTGGTTCCCGCGCTGACGGCGGTGCATCTATTTCGTTGCATATTCCGTTGATCGAGGATGGCTTATAAGGCGGGCCGAACGGCGGGTCGATGGACTGAATAGATCAAGAATGTCTGACAAGAATGAACGCGCGACAAGGATTGGTCGCGCTCGGCGACAGGAGAATCAGGTTTTCTCCTGGAACGATAGCCATGGAAGGAGCAGTTGAATGGCGCGAATAGCCGTCGTTGACGATCAGGAGATCCTGCGGGATTCATTGACTGAAACACTGTCGCGTGAGAAACACGACGTGACGTCTTATGACGATTCCGAATACGCACTTGTGCAGTGCCAACGCGAGCGATTTGATCTTGTCCTGGTCGATTTGCGCATGCCCAAGAAAGACGGCCTGACATTCATCAAGGAGTTTCGTGCGGCGGGCTGTGAGCAGCCGGTTATCATGATGACCGCCTTTGCCAGCGTGGACACGGCTGTTGAGGCCATGAAGCTCGGTGCTGTTGATTACATACAGAAGCCCTTTGACGCTGAAGCTGTCGTTGTTCTGATTGAACGGTCGCTGGAAACGGCTCGGCTGCGGACGGAGAATGAACTGCTGCGAGCGTCCGTTGAAGATTCTCGCGAACGGCGAATGCTCGTGGGTTCGGGCATCACCATGACAACCCTTCGCGCGCAGCTGGATCGGATTGCGGACAGTCATGCGACGGTCATGATTGCTGGCGAGTCCGGGACCGGAAAAGAGCTTGTTGCACAGTATATCCACCGGCTGTCTCCGCGGGCAGCCAAGCCCATGCTTTGTCTCAACTGTGCTGCGCTTTCAGCGAATTTGTTGGAGAGCGAACTGTTCGGGCATGAGCGTGGCGCGTTTACGGGTGCCGATCGCCTGCGTAAAGGGCGATTCGAACTCGCGGATGGCGGCACCTTGCTTCTGGATGAAATCTCCGAGATGGCGCTTCCTTTGCAGGCCAAACTTCTCCGCGTTCTGCAGGAAGGTGAATTTGAGCGAGTCGGCAGCAGTACGACGCGCCGGGCTGATGTTCGCGTCATCGCCACCACCAATCGTGATCTGCAGGGTTGGGTCAAGCGCAAGCGTTTCCGCAGCGATCTTTATTTCCGACTGAATGTACTGCCTGTTGCCGTTCCGCCACTGCGCGAGCGCATTGAGGATATCGATGAGCTTGCCAATTTCTTCCTGCAGAAGTCACCGGCTGCGCAGCGTGACGGACTTACCTTCTCATTGCCGGCGTTGGATGTGTTGCGACAGTACCACTGGCCTGGCAACGTCCGAGAGCTTGAGAATCTCTGTGAGCGTGCGGCCACGTTGTGTTTGGAGCCCAGTATTCCTGCCTCATTGATTACACCCTGGGTGACGCCTGCCGAGGCGAACGTTGAGCAGTTGGGGCCTCTGCGCGAGGGGCGGATGCTTGAAGATATGGAACGTCATCTGATCGAACGGACATTGGCACGGCACAATGGTCATCGTGCGAAGTCAGCCAAGGCGCTGGGGATGGGGGTTCGGACGTTGACGATGAAGCTTAAGCAGTGGCGGGAGCAGCAGGCTGCAGAAGAACGCGTTCGCAGTCCGCAGCCCGAATTGAATGGTGTGGGCGTGATGTCGGATGTTGGTCATCCGGGTGTGATGAGTTCTCGAATGGCCGGTGTTTAGCATCGACTGGATTCGCTCATCGTTGGTGTGAATCGGCTGTAGTTCGAGCGCAGGAATCGCCGAATGTTGTGTAGCGGCGCAGGAATTGCGCATCGCGGATGGCGGTCATGCTGGCTCAAACCGGCGTCCTTATGCTGTAAACGGCGGTCGGTGGTTTGGCGAAGCTATGGCACCGATCGTGCCATCAGCCTGAAAGCGCGTGATCGCGACCGGTTCGTCGATTTTCAGTCGGCAGTATGTTCGAAGATGAGAGCGCAGCATGTACTTATCAGATATTTCGAATGGTGGTGCGACACCGGCGCTGATCCAAACGCTGTCGTTCAACGAGGCGCGATTGCGCGTCATTTCGGAGAATGTGGCCAATGCGACGACGCCAGGATATCGATCGCAGCAGCTTGATACCGGCCTCTTTCAGTCGAGCCTGAAGGAGGCGTTGGATCGGCGGAGCCACCGGAGTGAGCCGCTACTGACTGATGGCGGCGAGCAGGTTCAGGCTGATTCAGACGGTCGTCTTCACGTAAGTCCGGTTCTGGAGCCTGCGGATCACACGCTGTTCCACGACGGAACGAATATTTCCATCGAGCAGGAGATGGCTGATCTGGCAAAAACGGCCATGTCGCACGATCTGTTTTCCGAGGTGTTGCTTGGTTATTTCAGCGGACTTCGTAAGGCGATTCGCGGTACGGTCTGATTGTCGTCATTGAATTGACTTGTCTGTTGGTGGGTCGACATTCTTGATCCGGGTACTTTTTGAGACGGAAGAGCATGTTTGGAATTCTCGATACCAGTACCTCCGCCCTTGTCGCGCAGCGGACGAATCTCGATGTCATTGCCGGCAATATTGCGATGAAGGAAGTGACACGCAACGAATTCGGCGAAGCGATTCCTTATCGGCGTCGAGTGCCGCTGTTCGCTCCCGGTGATCCGTCGCGCGGTGACAATGCGGCCGGTGTTCATATCACGTCGATTGTGGAGGATCACGTGACGCCTCTCGGGCTACGTTGGGATCCCAGTCATGTTGATGCCATCAAGGATGGTGAGCATGCCGGGTACGTGCGTGTATCCAATGTTGATTATCACACGGAAATGGTGAATGCGATGGTCGCACAGCGGGCTTACGAAGCCAACGTGACGGTCATTGAGACTGCCAAATCCATGGCACAGACTACCTTGCGCCTCTTGGCCTAGAGCCGTATAGCGAGGTTCTTGAGAAGGCCTTCGACTGAGACAGGTTGAGGAACAGTAGACCATAAGTAGGGATGGCCATGACCGATCCGATGCAGTTTACCCATGGTGCGGGCGCTTCGCCCTTGAAACCGATCCAGCCGCTACAGTCCATGCCGAACGGTACGGGCGCTGTTCAGAAGGGGTTCAAGGACGTCCTCATCGAGAGCCTGAATGAGGTCAACCGGCTTCAGACTGAGGCTGATGAAGGCGTGCAGAAACTCCTCACGGGCGAGACACAGAATGTCGCGGAAGTGCTTGCGGCGGCGGACAAGGCTGGAATCGCGTTCGACCTGCTGATGGAGGTTCGGAACAAGCTGACCGAGGCCTATCAGGAGATTCAGCAGATGCGCGTGTAGGCCGCGTGTTGGAATTCAACAGGTCGTAAACGGGGGTAAACAGTCACAGATGGGGCTGGACAGGAGGAAGGCTGAAATCTCACGGACAAGGAGGTCGGTGAGAATGCGGTTCAGCAGAACCGTATCGGTGGACTTCATAAGGGTGGCGCGCGATGGATCGCTTGCGTAAACTGATTGAATACATTTCGCAGCAGCTGAAGCTACTGACAATTTCGCAGCAGCTTGCGCTTGCCCTTTCTGCGGCTTTGGTCGTCGTGTCCGTGCTCTGGTTGGTGCAATGGTCGAGTGAACCTGAATTGGTTCAGTTGGTCAATCGACGGTTTGAGTATGAAGAACTTGACGACGTTGAAGAGGTCATCCGGCAGGCGAACGTTCCGTACAAGGTCGTTGGAACGCGAATTTACGTCCGACCGGAAGACAAGCGGAATCTGATCCGACTTGTCGCGGCGGCGGATGCACTTCCGGAAGGCAGTCTCTACGATCTCGCACAGGTAGTGCAGGAAAGCAGTCCGTTCGATCCTCCTTCGCTACGCGATATCAAGCACAATTACGCGCGTGCCAATGAACTGTCTCAGATTATCAGCACATCGCCAATTGTTGAGTCTGCCCGTGTCGTGATCAATAACAAGGAAAAGCGACGTCTCGGTGGCATGGGTTATGAGGCCACAGCATCCGTATTTGTTTCCTTGAAGCGTCGTGAGTCCCTAAGTCATGCGAAGGCGGAAGGATTTGCCCGGCTCGTGGCATCTTCTGTAGAAGGTCTGAAACCGCACAACGTATCGGTCATCAATGCTGATACGATGGTTACGCACAAGATCCCCCACCCGGACGATCCTGGCAGTGTCGACATGATTGGAAAGACCTCCGATTATGAGCGGCGCTTCGAAGAGAAGATCCGCCTGCTTCTTTCCAATATCCCGAATGTACTGACGACTGTCACGGTTCGCCTTGACGCCAGCAAGACGGTGACGGAGTCCGCCGACTATGGCAGTACTGAAGTTTACGCCGAGCGAACGGAGTCGACCGAGCAGGCGACGTCTCGCGAACCTACTGAGCCAGGTGTTCAACCGAATCTTGGAAAGGCCGTGACGGCGGGTGTCAGTGGTGGCAAGAGTAGTCGTGAGAAGAGCGACACCGAGAATTTCGCCCCCAATATCATCGAACGCAAGAGAACAGAGCAGTTTCCCTTCAGCATCGAACGTGTCACGGCGGCCATCAGCATTCCTCGCAGTTTCGTTGTCAGCGTTTACAAAGCTCAATTTCCCGATGGTGAGGATGTTCCGGCTCCTGACAATGCGGACTACGTCAATATCAGAACGAATCTTGAATCGTCGGTTCGTGACAACGTTGTGGCGGCCTTGCAGGCGAATCCACAGGATGTGCAGGTCGACGTCTATCCCGATATGAACTGGGATAACGGCGGGGGCAGTTTTGCTGCTGCGCCGGATGGTGCCGTTCCGTTGGGCGTTGCGGGAGAATCGCTTGATACGTTTGGAATGCTGACCGCATACGGTCCGCAGGCCGGTATGGTCTTCCTCGCCTTGATGAGTCTGATGATGATGATGCGGGTCGCCCGCCGATCGGCTGATGAACTTGCTGGATCAGAAGAGGAAGATGACGAAGAGGAAGATGATCTCGTCTTTGACGCCGATGGTGCGTCTGTGGGTGAGGCCACCTCTGCGTCGAGTTTTCTTGTGGGACGTGAGATGTCGGATGATCTTCTTCGTGTCAAGGAGTTGACGGAGGAGGTATCGAAGTTGGTCGAGTCTGATCCCGGAACGGCGGCGGAGCTGCTGAACCAGTGGATCGCGGAAGATTAGTCTTTCCCGTCAGTGGATGAGTCAGGATGACAGAAGCCGCACCGGAATCAGGGACAAGTGCACTTCGTGGTATCACGAAGGCAGCCATCATGATGGTGATCCTGGAGCGTACAGCTTCCGCGCAGATCATGAAGCACCTTGACGCCGATACTGTCGAGGACCTGGCTCGTGAGATTGCGCGCCTTGATTCGGTCGACGATACGGTGCGTCGCGCTGTGGCGGAGGAATTCTATAACAACGCGCTGGCGCAGCAGTACGTGGCGGCTGGCGGGATCGCTTATGCTCGCTCGCTGTTGGAGAAAGCGCTGCCACCGGAGCAGGTTCGGCGCATCATGCGTACGCTTGAGAAGCAGGTTTATCAGCGACCGTTTTCGTTCCTTGCCAAGGCCGATCCTGAAAACCTGTTGACGTTTATTCAGGATGAACATCCGCAGACGATCGCGCTCATCCTGTCGCATACGGATCCGAACAAGGCGAGTGAGATTATGTCTGGGCTTTCCGCTCAGAAGCAGCTCGAGGTCGTTTCGCGTATTGCCAACATGGACAATACGAATCCTGAGGTTGTTCGCGAAGTTGAAGAGGGTCTGGAGATGCGACTTTCCGGCCTGATGGCCCAGACGTTCCAGAAGGCCGGGGGCGTCGAGACTGTCGCTGAGATTCTGAACCTTTCGGATCGAAGCACGGAGAAGGCGATTATGGAATCGCTTGAAGCACAAGATCCAGATCTTGTCGAGCAGATTCGCCGCCTGATGTTCGTCTTCGAAGATGTTCTGCTGGTTGATGACAAGGGCATTCAGTCGGTCTTGAAGGAGATCGAGAACGAAGAACTCGCACTGGCCTTGAAGACTGCAACGCCGGAACTCAAGGACAAGATATTCCGCAACATGTCCGAGCGTGCATCCCAGCTTATTCAGGAAGACATGGAGTATATGGGCCCTGTGCGGGTTGCTGACGTTGAGGGCGCGCAACAGAAGATCGTCGATGTGGTGCGGCGCTTGGAAGATGCCGGTGAAATCATTATCTCCGGACGTGGTGGGGATAAGGATGCGGTTGTCTGACGCCATCGGTTCGTTCCGAAACATTGAATGTGAGATTTACTAATGTCCATGGTGATCAAAGCTGGCGACGCGACAAAGATCCGACCGTTACTATCGACGGTCGATCTGGCTGATCACCTGGCGGAAGCGCAAGCGGTTGTTGATGCCGCGCGAACGAAAGCCAGTGCCTTGCTTGATACGGCTTCTGAGGAATCGACGGGGATTAAGAAAGAGGCCTATCAGAGCGGATTTGATGAAGGCTACAAGGATGGCTTGGAATCCGGTCGGATCAAGGGGCATGAAGATGCGTATGCAGAGGCGGTCGTTCGCTTTCGTGAAGAGCATCAGGAGTTGCTGAAGACGCTAACCGGTGTTTTGAAGGCTGTGGATGATCAGAAGGATGCCATGATGATCGCCGCCCGGCACGACGTGCTTGCGTTGGCCATCCAGGCTGCGAAGCGTCTGACGTATGCGGTCGGCGCGCTGAACAACGAGTCTGTGAAGGGTAATCTCGACCGAATCCTGGCACTGGTCGGTCGGCGGACGGATCTGCAATTGCGTGTGAATCCCGCTGATGTGGACGCCATTCGTTCGTACTGTGACGAGCTGCTTGGCCATTTGGACGAGGCGGCTCACACGACCTTTGTCGAAGATGAGACCATAGCGCCGGGGGGATGCATTGTTGATTTCGGCGACAGCCAGGTTGACGCTTCACTCGAAACGCAGCTTGACAATCTTGTTCAAGTGCTGGTCGGAAAACACGAAGATGTGGATCCGCCAGAGGCAGACACCCAATGAGTATGACGCTGTTGGACAATCAGATTGACAGCATCGCGCGCGGTCAGTTCTTGTCAATGACGGGTCGCGTTATCAGCGTTGGAGCCATGCATGTCGATCTGGAAGGACTGTTCCTTCCCGTCGGCTCGTTTGTTGAGATTCAACGGGACACGCTGGGGTGTACACATGAGCATCTGATTGCTCAGGTTGTCAGCCTGCATGGTTCTCGTCAGCGTGCCATTCCGCTGGAATCACCACAAGGTGTACGTGCCGGTGCCTTGGTAAAGAGCGCCGCCGGACTCGATAGTGTGGCTGTCGGGCGCAATATGCTGGGGACGGTTCTTGATGGACTTGGCCGACCCATTGGTGGCAATTGCGACTTCGCTGTCGAGGGTATGTATCCCGTCTACGCTGAGCCACCGATTGCGTTGGAGCGCCGCCCGATACTTCAGCCTCTTCCAACGGGTATCCGTTCGATTGACTCCATGCACACGTTTGGCATGGGGCAGCGAATGGGTGTGTTTGCTGGCACGGGCGTAGGTAAGAGCATTCTGATGGGGATGATTGCGCGGCAAACTGCGGCTGATGTCATCGTCGTGGCACTTGTTGGCGAACGTGGGCGAGAAGTTGGCGATTTTCTGCGAAAGGACCTTGGCGAAGAGGGTATGAAACGATGCGTCATGGTCGTGAGTACTTCGGATGAGTCGCCGGTGATGCGTGTTCGCGCTGGATTTGTCGCCACCGCTGTGAGTGAATACTTCCGCGATCGAGGACAAGACGTCCTTTTGATGATGGACTCGACCACTCGCATCGCCATGGCTCAACGTGAGATCGGTCTTGCTGCGGGAGAGCCTCCCGCCACTAAGGGATATCCGCCGAGCACGTTTAGTCTCCTCCCGCGTTTACTCGAGCGAAGCGGACAGAATGCGACGGGGAGTATCACAGGGTTGTATACGGTGCTCGTTGAGGGGGATGATCTGAATGAGCCTATCTCCGACGCGATGAGAGGGATTCTCGACGGCCACGTGTGGCTGTCGCGGAAGTTGGCGAACCGTGGCCATTTTCCTGCAGTTTCGTGCCTCGAAAGTGTCAGTCGTGTCATGCCGGATGTTGTGAATGACGAACATTTGAGGGCGTCGCGGAGCATACGGCAAGTTCTTGCCACGTGGGATGATATCGAAGACCTGGTCAACCTTGGTGCCTATGCGCGAGGCACGAGTCCAGACTTCGACGTCGCTATTGATATGAAGCCGGAAGTTGATGCGTTCCTGCGTCAAGATATGCAGGAAACTGCGTCCTGGAAGGATACGTGTGACAATCTGTTGGCACTTGCTGCAAAGGTTGATTCGTTAAAAGAGCGGCTGAATCGAACGAATGTGGCGAGCTGACTTGAGATAAGCCGTGGCGAAGAACTTCAGATTCAGGTTGTCCAAAGTTCTTGATATCAGAGTGCGTGCACGAGATGAGCAGCGCATTCACTTTGCAAGAGCGCAGGCGGCTGTTCAGGAAGTAGATATGCTCATTGACTCGTTACGGGATTCCATGGCCGCCAACGGTGACGCCGGTCGAAGGGCACTCTCGGCAACGAGGGATGATGGCACGCTTGATATCGAAGTGTTGCGATCTCAGGTGGCCGTACAACGTACGTTGGAAGCCCGGATTTCGCAGCAGCTGCAGCATCGATCTGCAAGTGCCGCGCATCTGGAAGAACAGCGAGCGAAGTTGGTCGAAGCATCACGAATGGTCCGGGTGATTGAGAAGCTTCGCGAACGACAGTTGGCTCAGCACATGGAGGCAGAGCGATTGGCGGAAGCGCGGGCAGCGGACGATGCCGCATCGTCTCGCTACACGAATCTGGAGCGAAGCATGGCAGACAGTCTGTCAGGCGAAATCGGGGAAGTAAACGACGCAGGATGATGGTGAAGCACCAGACGATCAAAATACAACCCTTGCGGGTCGCGGCTATTGAGAGGGGGAGTCATGCGTGATTCATCCATGATTCGCCGCGCCTACGATGCCGTCTCTCTGTTTGCGATCCTGAACCTGATCGTTGTCACTGGTGCAGCGGCGTATCTCTTCGGCACCGGTGTTGTTACGCAGGAACGACTTCGTTCGGTTGTTGATTTCGTGCGAACCGCTGAGGCAGCCGCTGAAGAAGATGCCGAACAGGCCGCGGCCGACATCGAAACTTCAACCGAAGATCAGGCATCAAATGAACGCTACGCTAACGCCGTTGGTTCCCTATCGGCGGAGATTCTGCGACGGGAGGCCGACCGTGTTAAGGCTGAGCTCGATCAGCAGTTGGCGTTGAGCCACAGCATCATGCTGCGCATTACGGAAGAACGTGATGCGTTTAAGCGAGAGCGCGAGACCGAAGCGGCTCGAAAAGCAGCTGAACAGGAAGAACTGGCATCAAGCGGATTTGAGAAGCAGCGTACGCTGTTCAATGAGCTTTCACCGAAAGTGGCTGTCAAGCATTTGCTTTCACTGACGGATCCGACGGATGCGGCCAAGATCCTCGCCAGCCTCGATATTCGTAAGGCAAAGCGCATTATCGAATCTGCGAAGACGCCGGAGGAACAGCAGAAGATGCAGGCTGTGCTACAGAAAATGAGTGAGGTCGCCCCAGCACAAAACAAAGCGCTGGAGAGTCCGGGTTCGTAATTGACTTCGAACTGTTGATTCTTGGGAAAGTCCTTTTGTCATGCAGACCAACTTGACTGCATTCTCCCACTCTGGAGGCGCTGACCGCCCGACGCATCAATTGCGCCCGGGCGGTGGTACAGCCTCACGCGCGGAAGATCCGTTGATGGAGACGGAGGGCCATTCGAACAAGGCTTTTGTTGCGCATATGGACTCTGCGACGCGTAACGACCCAGGTTCGACAAAGCCACACGCAACAAATCTGGATCAAGGCGGACGTGCTCGCGTGAGGAGTGAAGACGATCCGGCTTTTGGTATGTTTGATGAGCCGCAACTGGCGGAGCCGACAAGGCAGGAAACGCTGCGAGCCAATGAGAAGTCGGGCGAACGATACGATGCGGTCAACGATCGTTCCGGTTCCACGGCACGGGGTGGCGAGCCAACGGGTGGCCCTACGGTTCGACAGGAGCTTTCGCCCCATGGTGGTCACAGCAGGGGGATCAATTCGACAGCTTCTGTAGCGGACATCACTCCTGTTGATCAGCGGAGTACCAATCCCTCATCGCCGACCGATTCGACAAACACCGAGGCGATTCAACGCGGTGCACAACAACGTCACAAGGCTGGAATCAAGATGTCCGCACCGACCTCGACTACGGGGTTGACGCCTACCCGATCCAACGATGCAGCCGGTCGACCACTCGGGCATGTGGCCACGGAAGTGGGGCGTGCGTTGGTCGACAACACGAGTCGTGGGCAACAGGCACGGGTTCAGGTTGAGACCGTACGTGTTGCACATGCAAATGACGCGGGGCGGAACCATGCACAGAAGCGGTCGCGATCAACTTCGTCGCAACAGCCGTCGCCTTCGAATGACCCTCGCATGTCACGGGCTGAACGCCGATCACTCGAAGCCCCGCAGTTTGACCGCATCATGAAAGCCATGCGGCTGAAATCGGGTTCGCGTCACACGCGGGCTCGAATGCTACTGGAACCTCCGGAGCTGGGTCGAATTACCGTCAACGTCCGCATGGAGAAGAGCGCCTTGCAAGTCGACGTGGCGACACAATCCAGTGATGCGCGTGAACTGCTGACGGAGCGTGTGGCCAACTTGAAAGCTGCGCTTGAGGCGCAGGGGATTCAGATCGAACGTTTCGAGATCTACGAAGAGACACACTGGCAGCAGGCCGCGGAAGAATCGACGGAAGAGCGTTCATCGAGTCACTCTGAGTCCTCTCCTTCACGTGGCGATGAAGTTCGCGAAGAGACAATTGATGCGGATGATTCGCATTCGCAAGATGAGAACGACAGTGAATTTCGGGATGCCGGTGGTTTCTCGGAAGCAGAACGCGTTGAGATGAACGCGGAACCGAAGTTCATCGCGAACGGCGAGCAAGACGAGTCAGTTGAAGCTCGAGGCCGGGTTGAGGGCAACCTGTCTGGTCTTGCAGCCCACGGAAAAGCGGTACAACGGAATGGTGCAGAGACCCACGTGGAGCGTGGGGTGGATGTAGTGGTCTAGGTAGGCGATGTAGCGCGGAGCGCGAGTCGTTCATCCGGGTGGCGATGTACCGTCATGCGGGCGCCCCCAAGTGGAGATGACAATCATGGAAATCTTGCCGGCAACACAGACGGTCAGTGGTTCCTCGCTGGCCCAGACGAGTTCGACGCCGACAACAACCGAGGCCCGAAGCACGAATGACCTGAGCAGTGACGACTTCTTCCAGCTGCTGATTCAGGAGTTGACGAATCAGGATCCGTTGGAGCCCATGGATAATCAGGACTTGCTCAATCAGATCAACTCTATTCGGGAGATTGAGTCTTCGACCGCTCTGACCGAAACGCTCGAGTCTCTCACGAACCAGGGGCAGTTGTCATCTGTGTCATCATTGATTGGTCAGTATGTGACCGCACAGACGGGTGACGACGGTTTGACCCGCCAGGGTATGGTCGTCGGTGTCCGTTTCGAAAATGAGGACTCCATTTTCCTGCAGCTCGCCGATGGTTCCGAGTTGTCCTTGCAGGATGTACAGCTGGTCGAATCGCCGCAGCGAGCGGCGGATCGTCTCGTTGGTTCCAATGTGACTGCGGCCAATCCACAGGTGGCCGGTGGTGCGCCTCTTTCCGGTGAAGTGACCGGTGTCGGTCTTGATCCAAGTGGTGACGTGACGCTTCAGTTGCTTGGTGGTGAGAACGTGCGTCTTGTTGATGTGATCGGCGGGATCGGTGCGATCGGTGATACGATCTCTAAGGTCTTTTAGTCGGATTGGCATGGCATGATCGGTTGCACGCCGATCGGATGCCATCATTCGTCATCAACTTCATCGGAAAGACGAAAACAAAGCCACAAACGAACAACACTTTGTTCATTTACAAGGGCATCACGTATGACGCTGACTAATGCCATGATCACCGGGTTTACCGGAATCAATACGAACAGTGCAGGAGTCGACACGGTTGGTAACAACCTCGCGAATCTCAACACAACAGCATTCAAATCGCAGCGAACACTGTTCGAGAACCTGCTGTACCAGACGGTCAGCGAGGGCGAAGCGCCATCCGATACCAGTGGCGGTGTCCTTCCGCGACAGATCGGTTCAGGAAGCACCGTCGCTGCCACGCAGCGGGACTTTGCTCAAGGTGGTCTGGAGAACACGGGACTGGAGGGAGACCTTGCCGTCGATGGGACCGGCTTCTTCCTTGTTGAAAACGTAGACGGTTCGCAGGCGTTGACGCGCGACGGTGCCTTTCAGCGTGATGCGAACGGCATTCTGGTTTCGACTTCAGGTTTTCCGCTTCTGGCTTTTCCGGCTGATGCGGATGGGAACATCAATACGGCCACCTTGGAACAAGTGAGTATACCGCTTGGAAGCCTCGGAGATCCGACGGCGACCAGTGTCGCGGAGATTGCCGGCAAGTTGGATGGCGGAACGGAAGTCGCATCGGTGGCCGCGGTCGAGGTGTCTGCCCCGTTGGTGACAGCGACGGGTAACGCGGCAACCGCCGCGACCGCGCTGACGGATCTTGTTGACGCGTTCGGTGTCCCACTGTTTGCTGACGGCGATGTTGTCAGTGTTGGTGGTAAAAAGGGGGGCGTCTCCGTTGCACCGGCTCAGTTCCTTGTCGGTACAACGGGCAACACGGTCGGTGATCTTGCGCAGCAGTTGGAGTTGATCCTGGGGCTGCAGACGGATCCGGCTCTTGGTGGAACGCCTGGCGTTGTGATTGGTGACGGCACGACGGCACCGGCCGGCTCGATTGTGATCAACTCGAATCTGGGTGAGATCAATGCTGTCGAAATGACGAGCGGGTCTATCGTGAATGAGAGTGGAACCATCGCGTCGCCATTTTCCTGGACCACAGCGCAGGAAGCTGTTGGCGGTGGTTTCGAAGGCAGTACGACAAGCTTCAACGTCTTTGATTCCTTGGGCAATCCCGTTGACTTGCGTCTCCGATTCGTGCTCGAGTCGAAGGGGGATGGTGGGACGACGTGGCGATTCTATGCCGATTCCAATGGTGACAGTGATCTGACACCGGCCGTGAGTTCCGGCACCATCAGCTTCGACAGTACAGGGCGATTTGTTGCCGCCGAGAACACGGAGATCATGTTGCAGCGCGCCGGGTCAGGTGCAGGCGATCCATTGACATTCACCCTCGACTTTTCGGAACTGTCGGGCGTGTCAGCACCGGACGGCGCCATTGAGGTGTCGCTTGCCGATCAGGATGGGAAGCCCGCCGGAATCATGACTGGTTTTTCCATCGATGCTGAGGGGCTGATTGTCGGCCAGTTCTCGAATACTGATTCACAGGTACTGGGGCAAGTGGCGCTGGCCACGGTTGTGAATGAAGAGGGATTGATCGCACAGTCTGAGAATCTCTTCGTGGAAGGTGTCAATTCTGGTGAATTGACGATTCAGGCTCCACTGACCGGCCGGGCAGGCGCCATTCGATCGACCTTCCTGGAGCAAAGTAACGTGGAGCTCTCACGGGAATTCATCAACCTGATTGCATATTCGACCGGTATATCTGCTGCCAGCCGGGTTGTTCGTGCTGCGGACGACATGCTGCAAGAGCTGGTCTTGCTGGCTCGCTAACCTCTGGGCTAGGTATTGTGCAATCGATGTCATCGGGCTGCTTGCGAGATTGGGTGAATTGACATGATCGTGGTGACACGACTGGACAAGCGGGTGGTGGTAATCAACGCCGAGCTCATCAAAATGATCGAAGCAACGCCCGATACGATTGTTACTCTGATCAATGGTGACTCCGTCCTGGTCCGAGAAACAGTGGACGAGGTTGTACGGCGTGCGATTGACTATGCTCGCCAGGTGCGTGGATTTCAGGTTGTTTGATGGTCCGTGTTTATCGGGCGATCGGGGTCTAATTATGTCGCTTCCGATCGTCGATATCTCGCTTGAAGTAGCGATGGGATCAGTTCAACGCTTTCGAGGGTAGACGTTGCCTTGCCGCAAGTAACGGGCAAGGCGACAGATGCTGCCAATGCCGGCGAAAACGTGAAGCACGATACGCGGATGGGCTCAGTATTGAGTCGTCGCGGAAAATGGTGATAAGGGCCGAAGCCGTAGGGGAACGCAGGTATGGATATCTCGACAATGATCGGCATTTTGGCAGGCGTTGGTCTGCTGTGCTGGGCGATTATGGGGAAATCCACGCTCGGGACGTTCTTTGATGCCGGCTCTGTGGCGATCGTGCTTGGTGGTGCAGTTAGCGCCGCCATGATCAGTTTTCCATTGAGAAACCTGCTGGGCATTGCGGCCGTCGTGAAGAACTGCTTCTTCGCAAAGTCGCGTGATCCCATGGAGTTGATTTCCGACATGGTCAAGTATGCAGAGATTGCACGCCGCGACGGCATTCTCTCACTGGAAAACGTGACCAGCGAAATCGACGATCCCTTTATTGTCTCCGGTATTCAAATGGCGGTCGACGGCACCGATCCCGAGTTGATTGAACAGATCATGATGAATGACCTGGAGACGATTGAGTCCCGTCACGCCGATGGCAAGGCGCTGTTCGACAACATCGGTCGCTACGCGCCGGCGTTTGGGATGATTGGTACTCTCGTCGGTCTGGTCATCATGCTCCAGAATATGGAAGATCCGAGCTCGATCGGTCCTGCCATGGCTGTGGCACTTTTGACCACGATGTATGGTGCTGTTGTGGCCAACCTCTTTGCGTTGCCCCTGGCGGACAAGCTCGGACTGCGAAGCCGTGAGGAGATCATGCTCAAAATGATCGTGATCAAGGGTGTGATGTCGATTCAGTCTGGCGATAACCCGCGTATTGTGGAGCAGAAGCTGATGACATTCCTGCCGGGTCGACTCAGGGTCAGTCTTGAGCAGGTAGCAGCATAGTCCGGGTGAATGAAGCATGCACGGCGACTCCGTGTGAGGTGCAGTAGATGCCAGGAAAAAAGGAAGAACCGCCGGCTGGCGCACCTGAATGGATGGTCACGTACGGTGACGCCATGACGCTGCTTCTTTGCTTCTTCGTGATTATTGTCTCGATGAGCGAGGTTAAGAAGGACGAGAAGTTCCAGCAGGTGATCGAGTCATTGCGTGCAGCCTTTGGAGGGTACCAGGGCGCACCGGGCGCCGTACCGACGCAGAATGTGCCGAACAACGTCTTGATTCAGCGCCTTCAGGAGCTTGAGGTTCCGATCCATACAAACAAGAAGGGTGACTCTGACGAAGAAGGTATTCACGGAAAGAAAGTACGTGTGACTGACGTTCGCGATGGCATTGAGGTTGTCATCGGCGGACTGATTTCCTTCGAACGATTCAGTGCAACGCTGAAGCCGGAAGCCAGGGATTTACTGGCGCAGACGGCACAGCGTATCAGGGGATACAACACGAAGATTCTGGTTCGCGGTCATGCCACGAAGGAGCGGCTGCCGCTTGATTCCGTTTACGACGATGCGCGCGATCTTTCCTATGCGCGTGCCAAGGCGGTAGCGGATGAACTTGTCAGGCAGGGGATTCGCCCGGTTCGCCTGATGCTGGTAGCGGTTGGCGATGCTGAACCGCTGGTGCGACAGGCCTACACGGAGCCGCGTCGTGCCAAAAATCGTCGAGTAGAGATTCTGGTTACGGAGGACCTGATCAGCGACCGCGAGGGATCATCTCTTGCGGATGACATCAAGGAGTCCTCGGATGGCCGAAGATAATGGTGCAGTAGCAGAAGATTCTCCCTCAGGTGGTAAGGGGAAACTCGTACAAATTCTGGTGATTGTCGCACTCATGATCGGCGAGGGGCTTGCGGTCTATTTCGTTGCCAGTGCAATGAGCGTACCGGACCCCACGTTAGCGAGTACGACGGAACTTGAGGATGACGAGGATGGTGACGAAGAGCTCGCGGAAATCGAACTCGCGCAGTGTCGACCGACCCACCGCAAGAGTGGCAAGCAAATTGTCCTCGTGGTCAAAGTGATCGCAGTTGTTCTGGAAGAGAACGCTGAAGAGGCTCAATCGCTTGCGGAGAAACGCCAGTCCCGCATTCTCGACCGTGTTCAATTCGTCGTTCGCAGTGCTGAAATCCAGCATATGGAGGAGCCCGGGTTGCAGACCATCAAGCGGCGCCTCAAGAACGAGATGGATAAAATCTTCGGAGATCCCGAGATGCTCCGCGAGATTCTTCTACCTGAATTCCAGGCATCCGGCCTGTGATTTAGTGTCTTTCACTGGGGTTATCACATCTTCCTGTCCGATAACACATGACAGCCGCCGGATTGCGGCCGTTACAGGCCATTGGTCTATCAGGGAATGGATCCCGTGAGTGATGACAAACCGACAAATGAGGGAACGCCTGAAGATTCCGGCGATTTCGCCGGCTTCAGTCAGGATGAGATCGACGCACTGTTCGGGCAGGATGCCGGAGGGGATGAGGCACAAAGTGTGCCGCCTGCAGGCGACCCGTCCGGCGTTGACCCAGCTACCTCACCTTCAACTTCGCAACCCGCAGCAGATGGCAATCAGGCTGAATTCGTAGGAAGTGACGGCGTCAGCCAGGCTGACATTGACGCCCTCTTTGGAGAATCGTCCAGCGAAGCAGGTGATCCACCGAATGCACCAGCGCCGGCGCAAGATGACCGTGTTGACACGCTAGGCCGCCCGTTCGATGAGGTCGCGGCAGCGATGCAGGCCGCCATGGAAGAAGAAGCGGCGCAGGTAACATCACCACCTTCCGCGCCGTCCGACGGGGCACCTGTTGCAGGAAACGCGGGCGCCGGTGCGCCTCCCATGCCGGATGCGCAGCCCTTTCAACTCAACGAATTTGGCGACGCGGGCGGTGGTAGCGTCGCGCAACAACGCGTGACGATGCTTGGTGACGTAAAGCTGCGCGTCAAGATCGAACTTGGCCGTACGCGTATGCGCGTTGAAGACGTTCTTACCCTGGGTGAAGGAAGTGTCGTTGAGCTGGACA
>JBMYUM010000006.1:0-31100 GCA_049605375.1 Phycisphaerae bacterium
TGCCACGCTCTGCTTCCTCCGCCGTCCGTTCGTGCGTACGCAATTCCCATGGAGTTGACCCCGGCGTGAAACTTCTCTTCGAAGCCATCGAGAACAAGCAGTTCCTGTTAAACCTGGACGTCAAAACCATCCAGGACATCATCACGCAAACCGTCGAACGCATGGTCGCGCACGGAGCCATTCCCGCCGACGCCGCAGACAAAGTGTGCAGCGGCCTGCTCGAACGTGAAGAACGCATGTCCACCGCCATCGGTCACTCCGTGGCAATCCCGCACACCTATCTCGAAGAGTGTCCCGAGCCTGTCATTATCTTTGTACGTCTCAAGAAGGCGGTGAACCTCGGTGCGCCGGATGGCATTCCAACACGCTTCTTTTACTTCCTGATCGGCCCGCCGGATGCAGCTAAGCTTCATTTGGAGTTGCTCGCCAACATCGCGCGTTTGATGTCGGATCAAGAATTCCGATTTGATGCCGGCAAGGCCCGAAACGGGCGGGATGTTCTCGATGCCATGCAACACTATGTGGCACGCGTATCGAGCGAAAGGAAGAAGAAAGCGAAGCCCGACAACAGCCTGGTCTTCACCGGTCGACTGCTCGGTGGCCTCAGAGACGACATCAAGCGACGTATGCCGCACTACGTTTCTGACTATACTGACGGCCTCAACGGCAAGGCGCTGGGCTCCATCCTCTTCCTGTTCTTTGCCTGCCTCGCGCCGGCGATTACCTTCGGCGGTGTGATGGCCGCCCAGACCGGCGGAAACATCGGCGCGGTAGAGATGCTCGTTGCGTCGGCTTTTTGCGGCGTTGTGTTCGCCATCTTCTCCGGTCAACCGCTGATCATTCTCGGCGGAACCGGACCACTGCTGATCTTCACGGCCGTGCTGTACCGGCTGTGTGACCACCTCGGCATTCCGTTCCTGCCGACCTACGCCTGGGTCGGCATCTGGTCAGCCATCATGCTGGTGATCCTCGCATGCACCGATGCCAGTGCCTGGATGCGGCACTTCACACGATTCACCGATGAGACGTTCGCCGCGCTGATCTCCATCATATTTATTTATGAAGCCATCCATGCGCTGATGAAGAGCTTTCACGGCTTGGATGACCATAACCACCACGACACCGCTCTGCTGACGCTCCTGCTTGCACTCGGCACCTACTATATTGCGATGAGCCTCTCCGGATTTCGGAAGAGCCGCTATCTGCTTCCCAAGCTGCGGGAGTTCCTGGCAGACTTCGGACCGGCAATTGCGCTTGCCGCCATGACACTGGTCGCCGCCTGGTTGCACGAAGTTCACCTGGATACGCTGGCTGTTCCCGATTCCCTGTCGACCACCTCCGGTCGCGCCTGGACGATTAACCTCTTTGATGTACCGACATGGGTCTACTTTGCTTCCCTCGGGCCGGCAGCGTTGGTGACTGTGTTGATGTATCTCGACCAGAATATCACGTCACGCCTGATCAACAGTCCAGAACAGAAAGTTCGTAAAGGCGCTTCGTACCATCTTGATCTCGCCGTGGTCGGCGTTCTCATGGGAATCTGCTCTCTCTTCGGTTTGCCGTGGTTGGTTGCTGCTACCGTTCGATCCCTTAATCATGCGCGCAGCCTGGCGACCACGGAAGATGTGAACACGTCGACCGGTACCCGTGAACGCGTCCTGCATGTCCATGAAACACGCGTCACAGGCCTGGTCATCCATCTGCTCATTGCGGTGTCGCTGCTCGCTCTGCCACTTCTTAAGTCCGTGCCGTTGGCCGTGCTCTATGGATTGTTTCTTTACATGGGCATCGTCTCAATGACCGGAAACCAGTTCTTCGAGCGACTCCAGATGTGGGCGATGGAATCGTCGGCCTACCCTTCGACACACTATGTCCGTCAAGTGCCGATTTGGACCATTCATAAGTTCACGGCGGTTCAATTGCTGTGCCTCGTCATACTTTGGGTCGTGAAAGTCAGTGCTTTTGCTATATTGTTCCCGTTGTTCATCGCGCTGACGGTTCCGGTTCGTTTCCTCTTGAATCGATTTATGAAGCCGGAACATCTCGAAGCATTGGATGCCGAAGAGTTGCCGGAAGATGAAGTGACCCATTGGTCTGAGTGAACGCCCGGCTGTGCCCGATGAAGACTCTTACAGCAGAACGATGACAACGAACTCATGATCGACCAAACGACCGTTCAATCCGTCCGCATTACGTGCGCCCCCGGCTTGGCTCCATACCTTGAACAAGAGCTGGCCTCTCTTGGTCATGAAGCCAAGGCGACCCACACAACGCATGTCGATGTCGAAGCAGATATGCAAGCCGTTATGCAGATGAACCTGCAGCTACGAACCGCCTTCAATGTTCTCGTTCACCTGAGCACGTTCCCCTGTGCAGATCCCGACGACCTCTACGGAAAGATCAACGATCTGCCGTGGGAGACAATGATTCCATCCAACGAATATCTGAGCATTGTCTCCAGCGTGAATCATCCAACAATTTCCGACTGGCGGTTCGCAAGTCTAACCGTCAAAGATGCGATCGTTGATCGGTTGGCGGATGCCACTGGCGAACGCCCCGACTCCGGCCCATCACGCGAGAACGTCGTCATCCACTTGTACTGGCACGGAGATACCGCCCAACTTTTCCTCAACGCCTCCGGACGAAAACTCGCCGACCGAAACTACCGCAAGATGCCGCACAAAGCGCCGATGCAGGAAACGCTCGCCGCCGGCGTACTCATGGGCGCGGGCTACGACGGCACGCAACCGCTGGTCAATCCCATGTGTGGAAGCGGTACGCTTGCGATCGAAGCGGCCCTTGTCGTTTCCGGTCGTGTGCCCGGCCTGCTTCGCGATAATTTCGGATTCATGCATATCCAGGGATTCAACGACGAGCATTGGCAGGCCATGCGACGTGAGGCCAAGAAGGTCCGGGCGAAAGGGGAAACGCCACCCATCATCGCCACCGATATCGACGAGAAGGCGATCCGGGCCGCACGCAAGAACGCAGAGACCGCCGGTGTTCATCATCTCATCCAGTTCGACGTCTGCGAATTCGCAGACACGGCCATGCCGGATGCCGACACCCATGGCAAAGGCATTGTGATCATGAACCCCGAATACGGGGTCCGCCTTGGTGACGCCAATGAACTCCAGGCTCTCTACAAGCGAATGGGCGATTTCTTCAAACAGCGATGTGCCGGCTGGACCGGCTACATCTTCACCGGCAACCTCGATCTCGCGAAGAAAGTCGGGCTGCGTGCGAGTCGACGCATGGAGTTCTTCAACGCTAAGATTGATTGTCGGTTGCTTAAGTACGAGCTGTACGAGGGGACGAGACGATCGGAAAAAGGTTCCTAGGCTGCCAGGGCTGGCTGTAACTTCATGTTTTGTAGGAGTTTGCGGCCGGGTGGCGATCTTGACAATTCCGATCTGAACCTGCTAGGCTACGACCCATGGGGATATTCGTGCGTACATCCATGCTCATGCTCGGTTTGTCGGGCTACCTGCTGGTTTCCAGCGGGCTGGCGCTTCAGCTGCATGAAGAGATCGTGCATCGTACGAAGGATGCCGAGAGCGCGATGGTTGGGTCGGGGAACCACGGTGGCCATTGCAATGGCCATAGCCACGCTCCACATTCCAGCCATAACGACGACCATCATCCGTCACCCGGCGACGCCCCGGAACACGCGTCCACCGACTGCGTGGATTGTCACCAGCTGGCATTGGTGGTGACCGGTACTCCGGAAGTTACGACCCCAGTCGGGCTTACCCTGTCAGTCACTGCGTTTGTCTCGCCGCTCGGCGATAGTGAACCGCCAATGTCTCACGTGCCAGGGCTTCATGGCTCCCGTGCTCCACCTGCCGTCTGACTTCGTCAGCTGGTTATCGAATTGACGACCGGCAAACGTCCGCACGCACACATTCTTTGATTCGCGATATTGCGCCATGCATTCGGTATTCCGGTGCATGAAAAGGAACGCTGAAACAGGCAGCATCGCTGGGAATCCCTGGCCCCTTAACACACAATGAACTTTGCACCGACATGAGTCGCTGTGCACCAAACGATACAAAGAAGGAACAGCAACGATGAAATACAGAGTAAATGTGATGGTCGTTTTGACGGGTATCTGTTTCACAGTGCCGCAGTTCGCCATTGCCGGCGAGAAACATGGCCATCACGACGACTTCACTGTCGGTGTCAGTGGCACGGGCCAACTCGGTTTGGAATTTGATTTTGACGACATCATCGAGCTCCCGCCAGCCGACGGTTTGATCACGGGGTGGGCCGCTGACGATCCGGGCTTTGCTTCGCTTGACATGGACGAGCCCAAGGAAGACTTCTTCATGCTCGGAAGCGGCGCTGAGATCTCCTTCGAGTTCATTTCCGGTTCGCCTGCGCTCAGTGTATGGAGCCCCGGTTTCGGATCCCAAGTGAACCAGATGGGTGAGCAATTTATCATCGGTGCCGATGAGTTCGACGTGCACCCGACATTTCACATCGATTTGAACGATCCCAGTTACGATCCAAATCTGACTGATTACAGCCTGTCCTTCCGTCTCGTTGATGGTGGATCGACGAATTACGCTAACTCGGAAGTGTACTCGGTCAACTTTGCAGCCGTCCCCGAGCCCGCAACGCTGTCTTTGCTTGTCCTCGGAGCTGGATTCTGCCTGCGACGTAACCGTGAACGAAACCAGTCCGAAGGTACAGCGTAGGTTCTTGAGTTATGAGCAAGCGTGCGTTTACACAAAGGCAGGCGACGTCCTGTGGGAAGCCGATGTTGCGTTGGCTTCCCGCGATCGTCGTGGCTGCGTTCGTCATGGCCGTTGGGTCGTCATCTGCTATCGCGCAGCACAACGCTGACCTCTGGATAGGCGAACGGAACGGAAAGCTCGACTGGCAGGAAAGCGGCGGGCTACAACCGAGCTCTGTCTATCATCAGCTGGATCCTGTCGACACGTTTCTCAGGGGATGGTCTGACAACGATCCAGGCTTCGACCACGTGAGGGATGTCGCGGCAGGGGTTGGCCCGCTCCCCAATGGCGTTGATGTGATGATTGAGGTCGTCGCCATGGATCCGGCGCTCTATCTGATTGATAACAGCTTTCAGATTCTCTTCGAACCTGGAGATTCGACACTGCTTGGTGACGAAGGGCTGCATACTCACCTGACCTGGTTCGTTGATGAGCAGGATCCGCAGTTCGATGAGACCCAGTGTTTGTGGGAAGGGACGTTTCGGCTTTATGAGCAGGGCGGCGACCTTCAGGATTCCGAAGAGTTTACGCTGTTGTTCTCGAACGTGCCGGTCAGACGTGGAGGGTTTCCACCGACTGATGAAGAGGCGGACGGCGATTTCGATATCGACTTCGATGTTGACCGTGATGATCACGCGGCTGCCGCATTATGTATGGATGGTCCTGGCATACGGCCGGCGCCGGACGACCCATTCGTGACAACATGCGAGGTCGATTGCCACAATGCATTTGACTTCGACAACGATCTGGATGTGGACCTGCGGGACTTTGCGTTACTTCAGACGCTCTACAGTCCGTAGCGGGCCGGATTCTATGTCTTGACTGCCGCCGGGCGCTGGTGCGATGTCAAAAGCGCTCGGATCATGTCCAGCAGGACATCCATCTCAATCGGTTTGGTCGTGAACTGATTGCACCCCGACTTCAGGCACTTCTCCCTGTTCTCGGTGCTGGCATTGGCTGTGAGTGCGAGAATGGGACCATCGAAACCGATGGATCGCATCTTGCTAACGGATTCATGGCCATCCATGACCGGCATTTGAATGTCGGTGATGACCAGGTCGAAGGGGTCGTTCGCACGCACCGCCTGCTTGACCATGTCAAAACCCTGCTTGCCGTTCTCAGCAAGGAACAACTCAGTCTCTTCTGCCTGCAACATCACGGTGATCAGGTGGCGGAGCATCGCGTCATCTTCTACGACCAGAATGCGTCTCGGTTCAAGGTCGTGATGGTGTTCCTCGGTCGTATGAGCAACGGCTGACTCATCCGACGGTAATTCAAATATGTCGATGTCCGTTGGCGTGCTGGCAAGCGGAGCATGGGTTGCGATCGATGCGTCTGTGGTGGATGTCGTACCGTTGGCAATCGTCAATGAGAATGTGCTTCCCTTTCCTTCCTGGCTTTCCAGGCGCAGATCGCCCCCCAGAAGGCGGGCGATCTCACGTGTGATACTCAACCCGAGGCCGGTGCCGCCGAAATTTCGCGTATCGGAAACGTCGGCCTGAGAAAATGGTGTCATAATCAACGCCTGTTTTTCGACTGGAATTCCAATCCCGGTATCGATGACATCAATCTGCAACTGGTTACGATCTGTATGAAAGCGTGCCTTGACAGTGACACTTCCTTTTTCCGTGAACTTGATGGCATTGCCGATGAGATTGAGTATGCCCTGTCGAAGGCGGGTCGGATCGGTGCGTACCGTTTCTGGAAGTGAACGGTCTAGTTCAAGCTTGAGTTCAAGTCCCTTCTGTGCAGATTTGACAGCCATCACGTCGATGACACCTTGCAGTACTTCGTCGATGTGACTATCGATCGACTCCAATTCCAACTTGCCCGCTTCGATCTTTGAGATGTCGAGCACGTCGGAGATGAGCGCGAGCAAATGGCGGCCGCTCTGACGTATCTGAGAAATGAAATCGAAGTTGCGGCTTTCCTTGTCAGTACCTTGTGCAATCAGATCGGCGAAGCCCAGGATCGCGGTCATCGGTGTCCGGATTTCATGACTCATGTTAGCCAGGAATGCACTTTTGGCCTTGTTGGCCGTCTGTGCCGTTACCATGGCCTGTCGCAGTTCATTGGTTCGTTCCGATACCTGGAATTCCAGGTGCTCATTATGCGCCCGCAATTCAGAAAAGAGATACGCCAGGCTGCGCGAAAGCTCAATCGTTTCACCCGGACCGTTTTCCAACGGCTCGATAACGGTATCCGTTTCACCATCGCCGCCGATGCCACGTTGCGCCGCGGAGTTGATGCGCTCGAGTGGTATCGCAATGGATCGCACCGACCAACGCCAGGTCGTAATGACGACTGCGACCCATCCCAGGCAACCGATAATGCCCGCCAGGATCAAGAATCGGCGCCGACTGCTCGCCCGTTCAATCTGGACAGCTGATGCGACACTGGTTGATGTCTCCAGGTTCTCCAGGGATTCGAGCAGGGGGATCACGAGTTGGTCGACCTGATCGATCATGGCATTCAGCGACTTCTCGCGTTCGGACTCACCCAGCGTTGCCGATTGATGACAAATCGTGTCAACGTCCTGAACGGTTCGGCGAATCGTGGCCAGTTCGGCATGAGAATCTTCTACCAGGCGCGATGTCGAAATGTCGTCAAGCATCTCAGCAAGATACGACGCCTGGTCTGTCGCTCCATCAACGAGATAGGTTTCACCGCTGCCTACGATAAGGTCAACGGAAGTCAGCCACTGTTGAATAAACCGCTGCAGCCGAACGACATCCTTGGCGGCGACCGAGTCCGGTCCAAGTTGCATCGCCGTTGTTTCGGCATGTCGATAGGCCAGGCCGACCGTTCCCGCCAGTACGAGACCGGTGAACAAACAGATCGAAATCGCTATTGCCTGATAGTATCGAATCGACATGGGAGCTATTGCCTCATCTTTGATAGCGCAAGGAATTGCATCGCTGCATTTCTCTTATGAGTCGGCATTCTTGCAGATCACGAGTACCTCTGTCGTCGCCAGGCCGGTGGCAGTCGAACACGTTTCCGTATGGTCCAGCCCCTGTCCTACCATGCCCATAAATGCTTTACGTGTATCTTCATCGGGCCAATCTCCAATGCCCTCAACCCGGAGCACCTTGATTTGCTCGCTGATCGCCCACCAGACACGCATCTGTCCCTCCGGCCAGTGACAGGTTGCAGAAACGGTATAGCCAAGCATCGTGCCGGATGCACTCAGCACCCTTGTCGCGAAGAGCGTGTCGCGATCGATAATGGTCTTCTGGGTTCCCAGTAGGCTCTCGAGTTCCTTGTTTGCCTTTGGTGAATAGGGGTTGTCGATGACCGTCGCCTCTGTCCCCTGCGAGAAGGCGACTGGTGCACCCGTAATCAGGCACAAGTCGCCTCCTTGTTTCATCCATACGTTCTCGGTCACGACGATGGTCTTCAGCGCAGAACGGAGGACAATGGCGGCCAGCTCCTCGGTACCCTCAGGGATATCCAGCGACGCGTTGCCGCGGAGAGACTTCCCATTGTCGGCCAGGAAATTTCGCAACGCGCGCTTGGAAAGGCCCCGCAGCTGTTTCCGAAAACCACTGCGCGTCAGTTTCTTGCAGTCACCACTGCGGCATCGTTGAAACTCAAAGTCAACCACGCACAACTGATGATCCAGTGCCCAGCAAACCTCGACCAATCCCCATTTGCTCTTCTCGCTTCGAACATGAACCAAGCCAAGCGGGAAATGATCACGCGTGGCGACATAGAGCGTGTGGCGTCCGAGTTCATTAAAGTGAAGGCGAAAAGAAAGCTCTTCGGATACGGCTTGACGGGCGGATTCGCCAACCGTCCGTACGATGGAACGAAAAGCGTTCGCCTCAGGGTAGAGTTCGTAGATCTGCTTGGTCGGATCGCGCAGCGCGCAATACGCCTGTGCGCTGACTTCTCGCACGGATGCAGCGTAAGGCGCAACGCCAACGACCAACACAGCCAGTGTGGTTAGCTTACACATTTGAGTTTCTTATCGCCTTCCTGGACATGAGGAGAGTCGTCAGCATGGTGAACGACTCGTTATATGAATCGACGAGTGTCCGAAGCGACGTTGATAGAGAAGCTGTTCTGATCATCGAGGAAGACCTCAAAACCTATATCGGACCTGCATTTCGACCAGCCGGTTGTGCTTTCCTCCCTCGAAGGTCGCAAGATCCTGGATGTACTGAAGACTCAAAGCCCAGTGGTTATCGAGCATCCATCGCATTCCAGTCTTCGATTGCAGTGCATTGTCCCATCCACGACCAAAACGCTGTGCAAACACCAACATCTGCGAGTATAGAAACAGCGCGTCGTCATCACTGCGCCAGTTCAATTCCCCCAAGGCGTTGAACACGTCTTGATTGAAGTCCCGGCCTGCTGAAAACTCTCCAAACAAGCCCAGAGGGCCCAGGTACCACTGGAAGTCCATTCCCGCACGAGTTCGTCGGATAACACCCTCATTGCCGCGGTTGGGTTGAGAAGTGGTGCGCCCAAGAACGCGGTCGACGCGGCTCGGTAGCTTGAGACCCGAGCGCCACGTGCGAAGCCCCATTGGCGACTGAACTTCTCCATGCATGAAGGACGCACCTACAATGAAGTTCTCATAACGTGACGAGCCGATTCGTCCGGAGACAATCCAGGGGCTTCCTCGGCCAGAGTACTCAATGCCGGAGCCTCGCGTTAATGCCACTTCATACTCAATGTTCTCAATAACACCGTTGACCGTAACGCCCCAATCAGCCTTCACGCCAAGATTTCGACCATGAACAAAATCGTACAGCGTTCCGTTGGTGTTGATGATCTGCTCTAGACCATATGGTAATTCGAAGTGACCGACACGAATGTTGAACCGACCCCTTGCCAGTCGTGTAAAGTTAAAGTCGAAGATCCGTGGAACAAAGTCCCAGTCGTCGTCATCTTCAAAGAACGGTGGATGCGGATTCAGGTTGTTGATATTTGTTGTGTACCCCTGAAGTGTCAGCGTACCCCAATCACCGTCCGCATCAGAAATGACCTTGTGTAAGTCGAACCCGATAAAGTTCAAGCTGGCAGCGTGTCCGGTCCGCGCGTTGTAAACGACGCGCGAACTCAGATCGAGCGTCAGGCGCAGGTTAGAGCCAAGCTCCTTGCCGAGCACTTCCTCCCAGTCAATCGGTTCGGGAGACCAGAACGGTGAGCGCGGGCTGTCGTAGGTCGCCTCGCCCGCGATCGAATCTTCAGATTCGGATGCTTCAGATTCGGATGCTTCAGATTCGGATGCTTCAGATTCGGATGATAGTGGCTCAGATGATGGAGCCGGATGGAAAGCGTCGGACGCTTGAGCAACGTCGAGTGGATCACCATTGGCAAAGGGAGAACACAGTAGTACGCCGACCAGAATCGGTCGCATCAGAATGACGCGCCATTGGCGGCACATGATCCCTACAAACCTTCTACGTTGCGGAAGAAGATGTTAGTGAAGATCGCACCGACACCATTCTGGAATGCACCCAGAATTCCAGCCTGGAATGAGTCGGCCCAGGCATCGACGCCGCCGCAGCCTCCGACCAACAGTATCATGACGGTTCCGCCCAGCAGAATCACACGACTGGCATGGCGATCATTTCGTAGCATGGTTGCAAATTCTCCGAAGCGTGGTGACCGAGAATGGTCGCAATTCGCCGGTCAGCTAGCGCCCGGCTCCCATAAGACTTCGGAAGACCCCAACAGGCAGTTGAAAACAGCGCAACCACATCAGGAGTTTTCCAGAGAATTAAGAAAATGATGCGGAGGTGCCCAGGGGGTGTTGGGGTGATTGCTAGGCTCAGTTGATCAGTTTCAGACTACCCGCATGAGGGTGACATCAGGAGACGCGGGATGGGTTGCCTGAGAAAATTGATGCCATTTCCACGTCACAGCGTGATTGGGCGGGAACATTTGCCGGTGCCATGCCCACGTCACAGCGCGATAGAGCGGGAGACGATTACCGGTGCCATGCCCACGTCCCCTGAGTGAATGAGCTTGCGAATGAACTGAAGGGGCGCGGGCATGCGAAGACTTACAACTCAAAGTTCTTGAGCCGCCCAGCGCATACATACCCGCATTCCAGTTCCTGCTTTTCGTTCCGACTAGTCGCGCTTCTTCTTTTTCTTCTTGTTGAACAAGCCGTCGAGCGCGTTGTCGAGTACGCCTTCCAGAGAATCACCAACCGTACTCTCCAGGGCGTTGTCCAGGATGCTGCCGAGATCAATGTTCTTGAAATCGATGATCGGGTCGTCACGTGTTCCCACGATGGGGACGTCCACACGTTTGCCGAGAATACTCTGCGTGTGAGCCGCAGCCGAGCCGCGAACCCCCATACGATTGAGTAGCTCACGATCCAGCGGAAGCGAAACGACGAGGTCGAGAGTGCTGTCCAAACCGACCGAGCCGTAAAACTTCATGTCGTAGTCTTCCGGAAAGAGAAGCGTAAAGTCTTCATAGTGAATACGCCCATCAGCCACGTAGAAGTCCAAGCCCTTAATCTTGACGGTCATCAGGCCCTGGTCTCGCGCTACGCCGCTTAGAACGAGAAGCTCACGCATCAGACCGTCCGCTCTGATCTTTGAATCGGTCAGCTCCAATCGCCCCGTGCCCTTGGATTGAGGCTTGCCGGCCTCATCCAGTGGAAGCACGATGTCTTGCGTCGTGAGGTAGACCAGACCCTGAGCAGAGGCAACCTCCATGAAAATCGGATTCAAGCGACTCAGCAGCTCACGACTGAGTTCCGGTGTCATGGTCACGCCGTCCAGGATCTTGTTCTTCCCCGGTAGACGTAGAAGCGTGCTTCCCGAACGGAAGTCGAGATTACCGACCAGCATGACCGAACCTTGAGCGGCGGCCATGGTCGTCTTGGGCAGAATCAACTGGCCATCGCTCAACCGCGGTGACAAGGTTGTGCCACCAACCTCGATGCCGGCAAAGCTTGCCTTGTTCCAACTGAGTGACGCCGTCGCTTTGGCCTTGCGAAACGCCGGCTTGGCAGCCAGATCATTGAAAGGCCCGCTGAGCGTGAACGTGCTTGAATCTTGACCGTTGATGACCACGATGTCTTTCAACCCCGGTGATAATCGATCAAGAAACGCCATCAGCTCTTTCCAGTTAAGGTCATACTTGCCGTTCAGACCCATGGCCAGATCGCTGCTGTACTTGTCAACAGAGCCCTTGACTTCTATCTCTGCCGGTGCAGTCGAAATATCCACGCGATCGACGACGAGTCGGGCATTCTTGAAATCCATGCCGGCGTCGAACGTGACCATTAGAGGCTCGCTGATCTGACGCTGCCCCGTAGCGTAGACAAACGGATTGGCACGACCGGTTCCCGTGAACTTCATGCCATTGGAAAACGCACCGACTTTGGCATCCAGAACAATCTGACCCGCCAGCGCTTCCGCCATGGGCGAACCGTAGATGCCGCTGAGCACGCCGAACACTTCGTCGCAATCCGCCGGCCCCTTCAACTGACCGAGCGGATACCAGTTACGATTCCTGCCAATATCGAACCCGGTGACCTGCAAATCCGTACGGGCGGCCTTAACTCTGGCTGAAGCAATCGTGAACGCACCGGTCGGCTGTAATTCCATATTAGCCCAGGTGACTGAACCGTCCGGCAATAACGGACGACCGTCACGGGTCGTTTGTTTCCCACGCAGTTCACCTGAACACGAGAAGGGGCCGCTGCCATCACTTCGTTTGAACGCCAGGGCGCCGGTGAACGTACCGCCATATCCTCTCAACACGTTGATGCCAAACGCTGACAGATAGCGTGCGACGGCACCGAACTCTAATTGATCAAAGCGGGCCGACGAGTCGAACGTGTTGGAATTGGCGTCGAACCACCCCTTGGCGAGTGCTTTCACCTGACCGGGTACGTCGATCTGCAATTCGTCTGCGACGAGGCGTGCCAGCTTGTTGTTATTCAGTAACACATGACCCCGTTTGACGATCGTTGCCTGCGGAACGTCCAACGTTCGTTCGCTATCGCCATATCGGAACTGGGATGCTGTAAGATTGAGGGATGTCCCGATGTGAGTGTCGTCGCTACGGGCGAGTGTCAATGAGCCATTGACTTTGCCCGCCATGTTCAGCGAAGAAAGATCCAGGATCTGGCCCAACTCCTTCTTGAGCATATCCAAATCGCTCTGGAACTCAGCCTTCAGATTGCTCATGGTTCCGGTTGCATTGATTGTGGCAGGTGCCGAAGTAATCTGACCTCGATCGACCACAAGGCCGGTGTCACCGACATGCTTGGCGCTGATGTCGGCGGTAAGTGGCGAGAGCGTCGTGCGGCGCCCGTTACCCTCCGCCGTAAAGCCCGAGAGATTCAAGCGACCGGCGACGGTCGGCGCAGAACCGCCGGATGCCTTCAGATCAGTAATAGCCAATCGCCCACCAACCAGCGATTGGCCGGATTGCAGCGGAATCAATCCCGGCATGGCGCGATCGAAGGCAGCGAGGTCGATATCCCCATTCATAGCCAATGTAAAAGCCGGAAGTTCGATCGACTCACCACCAAATAGAGCAGAGAGAATCTGCTCACTCGATGGCGACGGGCCGTCCCCTGACATGTCATACGCCAACTCGGTCGTGGCCGAGCCGGGCGTTCCCGACAGATTGAGATTTCCCGACAGCTGACCGCCGGTCATTGTCATTTTCCCAGCGACAGAAGCGTCCACAGGTGTTCCGGTACTCCGCCCCTGGGCCCTTGATTCAAATCCCGTGAGTTTGATGTCCAGGTCAGCCGACCAGTCGTCCGGCGCGAAAGTACCGTCAAGCTGAATCATGGTCTCGCCGGTCATCGCATCCTGATTCAGGATAATGCCGAGCAACGGTCCAAGCTTGGCGGGTTTGTCCATGGCGACCGTGACCGTTCCTGAAAGGTTCTCGAGACTTCCGTCCGGGCCGATGCCGGTGATCGACATTTCACTCTTGAGGTTACTTTCGCCGGCAAGCTTCAGCTCGACCAACCCTTGTAGATCATCCAGTGACTCAACGTCGATTTCACCGTCGACAGCAAACGACTCCGACGGACCGCCGTCGCGGGAAACCGTCACAGTGCCGTTGCTGACCTTGATTGTTCCCTTGGGAAGTGAAATACCGCCTTCGGCAGGCGGGGCGTCGTCGCCATCAACCGCGGGTTCAAAGGCCTTGGGAAGCGTGAGTGCGTTGTCTTTATCAAAGTGAAGGTGGACTTCCGGTGACTCCAGTTCAAGTTCACCAAAGGCGGTCAAAAGCGAAGGCAACCCAATGACACCCGATTGCACCGCCACACGCTTGACCGTAACGACCGAGCGATCATCGGGGTCGATCACCTCGACGCCTTCCAATACGGTGGAACCCATCCAACCCGTCGACAATTTCGCAAGACGTAATTCGCCGCGCAAAGATTGGTTGGCAATCGAAACAGCGTAGTCCGATACCGGCTTGAGCGAGAGCAGTGTCGGCAGAGCTGCAACGAAGATCAGAAAGAAGACGAAGAAGAGAATGAAGAGCTTGAGCACCCACCGCTTCTTTCGAGGCTTGTCCGGTGATGCGCCTCCGGTTGGTCCCGCTGCCTGTCCGACACTCTTGTCTGCGTGATCTACCACGTCTTCACCTTTCTTCGCATGGGATGCTTCGAAACCCAGGTACGACCGAGATCGCTCGTGACGTCTCTACACGGCTCGCGGTAAGGCGAATGGCAGATGAACTCTCACGAAGGACCAGACGTCATTCGTTGGCGAACTATTCTTCCCCAAAATCAACTTTACTGGATGGCGGATTCGGTGTCACGGACACCCATCACTGCACAAGCCGGCTCTTGCCAATCCGCCCCTGTGGAGGTAGAGCATACGGCGTGGCTTTCGGTCGTTCCGGAATGCACACCTCATGCTTCGGCGTTCGGAGGAATCACCATGTTCCCGTCAGGATTTCGTAACCACTGGAATACTATTCGCTCAATTCGTATAACGGTTGTGCTGTTGTTTGTCGCGGCCCTGACCGGCTGCGCTTCGATGGAGCCATCCGTGGAGCGAATCAAGCCACGAATTGTCAATATCGACCTCGATCATGTGGAAATGATGTTTGACGTTTCTGTTCGCAACAACGCAGTGATCGCGCTCCCGGTCCCCAAGGGGAGCTACAGCGTCGCCGTGGCCGACAAAAACATCATCCAATCCGTCGATGTGCCGCCTAGCAACATCCCTCCGGCGCAAACGGGAACCGTCACACTGCCGGCCACGATTCAATACGTTGATATCTGGAAGGCCGCCAAGTCGCTCTCCAACGCCGGAGAAGTACCCTACGAACTGGCGGGGGATATTGTGCTCGAATTGCTGGGGCAGCAGTTTCCGCTGACGCTGCGCCATGAAGGTGAGTTGCCCGTCATGCGCGTCCCCAAGATCAGCAATATTGACTGGGAACGCCCGAGCTTCTCACTCAGCGGCGCCGACATCAAGGTGTCAGCAAGCCTGACCAATCCCAACGTATTTGAACTCGGACTGACCAACCTCGGTTGCGAAGTTCGTTTTGGCGATATGGTGCTCGGCGCCGTCGACATCAACACGGATCAGAAGATCCAGCCGGGCCAAACGGCAGCCCTGGTCGCCACGTGCCACGTGTCATCAACCTCCGCAGCAACGCAGCTCTTGAATGGCGGTGATTGGGGGAGCCCGAAGGTCACGCTGGTGGGAAGCCTCGATACACCATTCGGCCCGGTCACCTTGAAAGATGTTCAAAATCTGCTGAATCGAACGAACGGCGGATAGCGCGGAAGCGACCATCGCCGTTGACCGGCTTTACACCGAGAACCCTTTGCGAATATCCTCCGTGATCGCATAATTTTGAATGCGGGGCTCATTCATTCGGCCGCCCCAACGACAATTGACAATTCTGGAAAGATAGTGGCAATACATCGGGAGTGACGATTGTGACGAAGAATACGAAGCTTGCGTTGGCAGCGATTTGTTCCTGTTGGCTGGCCGTGGGTTGCTCTAGTGCACCGGGCGGCCGCCCACAGCTGATGCTCGTTCCTGAAGAAGAAGAGATGAAGCTCGGTGCTGAAGCGTACACCGAAATTCTATCCGGCGAGACCATTGCTTCGGATGCGCGACTGAATGAGATCGTCCAACGCGTCGGGCGGCGAATCGCAGCTCAGGCGGATCGCCCCGATTTTGAATGGGAATTCAAGCTGATCGAATCGCCGCAGGTGAACGCATTTTGCCTGCCTGGCGGAAAGATCGCGGTCTACACCGGCATCCTGCCCATTATGAAGAACGAAGCGGGCATGGCGGCCGTGATGGGGCATGAAGTTGCGCACGCCGTTGCCCGTCATGGGGGTGAACGAATGAGCCAGCACATGACGGTGCTTGCCGTCAGTGAATTTGTCGACAAGAGTCTGTCGGGCTCATCCAAGACGACCCACGATGCTGCCATGGCCGCGATTGGTCTCGGTGCCCAATTTGGCGTGCTCCTCCCTTACAGCCGCACGCATGAGCTTGAGTCCGATGAACTTGGTCTCTTCTTTGCCGCCCGTGCCGGATACGATCCAACGGAATCGGTCAGGGTATGGGAGAGAATGGCCGCCATGAACCAGGACAAGCCGTTTGAGTTCTTCTCAACTCATCCGGCCGAGCAGCGACGCATCGACGAACTCAACGACCTGATGGAAGATGCGATGGATGAGTACGAAGACGCACCCACAAACTACGGACTCGGCGAAGATCTGTAGGCGGCTGCGACGACGGTCAAGCGACGAAGCAACCAGGGCCGCTACGTCGATTGACCAGTTTCGATGGAGGGAATCCTGTGACGAAAGCATGCAAATCTGTGGGTATCATGGCGACCTGGTTGCTCTGTTTCATGGCGATCGGCTGCCAGCCGGTATTCAAGGACCGCGATACGGGGTATCGCGCCGATCTCGACTATTTCTCGCGCGAACTGCCGAAACGCCATCCTGATTTCTTTCATCAGCTGGACAAAGGCAAGTTTGAGAAAGCTGTCGAGAAGCTGGATGAGAACATCCCGCAGCTTTCGGACGCCGAAGTCATCGTGGGATTCGCGGAGCTCGTTGCCATGTCCGATGACTCCCATACGTCGCTCAGTCCCCTTCAACGCTACCGCGACTTCTTTCCCATCATCTGCTTCTGGTTTGAGGACGGTCTTCGCGTTGCCAAGACCGACAAAAAATACACCGATCTCATCGGCGCCAGGCTTGTCGCAATCGATGGGATGCCGATAGAAAGCGTGATCGAACGCGTCGAGAAGATCTTCCCCGCTGAGAACGAAGCGGTGCGCATGCAAAGCCTACCGCGCTACATCATGTCCGGAGACATCCTTCACGCCCTTCGAATAACCCGATCCGCCGAGCAGGCCAAGTTCGAGCTGGAAATGGAAGGGGGAGGCCGCGTCACACACGAACTTCCGGTTCTTCCAGTCGGCAGCATGTTGTTCACCGAAGGGCGTCCGGAAGGCAAGAAGCTACCGCTCGAACGGCGACATGACGACAAAAACTTCTGGAGCATCTATCTGCCCGAGTACAGAACGGTTTACTTGAAGTACCGCCGATGCAAGCAGTCGTGGAAAGTGCCGTTTGATCCGTTCGCACGAAAAACGATGAAGCAGGCGAAGGAGCGGGGTGCCGAGAAGCTCGTCATCGACCTCAGGCAAAACGGTGGTGGAAATTCTGGAATCGCTGATCCCTTCATTCGTCGATTGAAATCGCATCCGACTTTCAGCCGGCCTGGCGGACTGTTCGTCCTCATCGGGCGCCGAACGTATTCGTCCGCCATCCTCAACGCCATCAAGCTTAAGAAAGAATGCGGCGCCGTTCTGGTTGGAGAACCGACCGGTGGCGTCCCGAATCACTTCGGTGAAGTCAAAACGATGACGTTGCCCTACAGTGGTCTGACCTTGCGGCACAGTACCCGCTTCTTCTCGCCCATGCCGGAAGAAAAGGGTAAGACGCTGCGGCCGGACATCGTCGTCATGCCCACCTGGGAATCATTCAGTGAAGGAAATGATCTTGCCCTGCGCGCGTGCTTGGACTACGGCAACACGCAATAGTCGGTGTGTATACGCTATGCCTGACTGTCATCAAGCGGTGCAAGACTAGACCGCTTTCGATACAAGCGTAGCGGGTGCCATGCCCAAGACCGAATCGTGAAACGATGAGGCGCGGGCATGCTTGTGCCCGGGGCTTGAGCATCGCTATTCTCGAAACGGCTCCTAGGAATCGCCAAGACGCTACGCTTGGATTGAGACTACTCTAATGTCCGATACGCGGCATGTGGTTCGTGATGTGCGCATGCCGCGCTGTATCAACTGCCTGAAGCCGGCAACACGTACTACTTCTCTTCCTTCTTCTTGAAGATGTCATTGAGTAGCGCGCCGAAACGAAGCCCGCCGCGCTGCAGGCTACCATCGATGATCATCAGTCCCAGGCGAAAGTAGCTGTCATCAAGTTCGGTGCCGTCAACGATGGGTTTGTCCTGATGTGCGTGATGGTAGGCGAAGCGCTTGGCCAGCTTGGATGATTCTTCCGCCCACTGGGATGGTTTCGTTGCCTGCAGCCACATTCTCCGGTCAGACGGCTTCAATAAATCCTGGAGGCTCTGAGCGTACGTCCTCCAGCCGGCCCCACCCCAGCGATTCAGTTCAATGTGCCGCTCGATAATCGATGAATCCCAGACGGCGTGAAGATTTCGTTGCTTGCCATAGAATTTCACTTTGATGTCGTTGCCCCCGCGGTCCTCGGCCAATCCTGCGTGCAGAGGTTGATGAAGGTCGCCCACGAAATGGGCCAGAAACTTCAGGGCGATGAGCTTCTCTTCCGGCGTGCGCGAGTTCGTGCGTAACACCTCAGCGTAGAAATTGATGGCTTCAACCACGCAGTTCCGACTGGGGCAAACGATGTTGGAGGGGCAGTCACTCTTCAATCGACAGTCACGCGTGATCTGGTAGGTCTTTTTATCTTTGGGAAGATTGACATAGTGGAGTGGGCGAGCCCAGCCGTACTTATCGTTTTCGGGATGCTTACGATTCTTGATGTCGTCGGCCCATAGCGTTGCATGAGAAAGTCGATGGTACTTCTTGTTCTCGTCAGTCTTGAGAATGGCAAGAACGCCGGCCTTGGCTTCGCTTGTCAGTTGCTGCCACGCGATTTCTCCCACGATCAAATGACCTTCGTTTCCCCAACCGAATGAAGGGGCTGCAAACGAAGACATGGCCACGGCCAGAACCAGAGACATCCCAAAGCATCGCGATTGACCGATCATGGTAATCCTTGTCCTTGAATTCGCTGAAAGTCCCAAAAGAAAAGCCGACGATGATGGCAGATTCACATGACCATCATGTCGGCCGAAATTCTGCTCAGTGCATACTTCAATCGAAAAGACTGTCCGTCAAGACGAAAGAAGCGAAGTCACTATTGCATCGGATTCTCTTCCAATTGACCACGAATCTCACCGCTGGGATTGGCGTCGGTGTGAATGTTGAGATAGACGTTGCCGGCACGAATCGAATCAGCCACACCCGAATCCAGAGAGGCAGTGCCGTTGGCCGTCATCGTACCGTCATCACCGTTCTCGATCGCATCGCCAAGATCAACGATGACGCCACCGTTCTCGCCGGCCGCTCCCATATGCAAGTGCATGGCAGTTACCGGTCCGGTCAGTCCCTCCGCCGTAATCGTGAAAGTCACCGATGTGCCGTCTTCGCTGATATCGAAATCAGCGGCACCGGTACCGTCACCTTCCACCGGCGGAACTTCCTGGTCACCGGATACGGTCGCGCCGAAAGAGAGGGCGACATCGCCACCGGTATCGTCGTTCATGTTCTCGTTATCATTGGAGTCCATCACCACGTCACAACCCTGCAGGGCAGCCAGTGCGATCAGCAACGATGCGTAACGAAAAAATCCATGCTTCATGGTCGATCTCCTATCCCTAGAATTGAAAAGTCCATGATGCAAAGCTAGCTCTGATCGTCCCACCCGGCAACCCGACGGTGTGATCAAGCTGAAGGTAACCCAAATTGCTGTATAGATAGGTAAGCTGCCCGTCAGGACGGAGACACGGCTCGAAGCGGATCGGCAAACGACGTGGCCGAGGTGTATGCATCCATCCGCGCGGGTGGCACCAGGCTCGTCGCTTCCCGTAATGCTCGTTGAGCACCATCATGGTCACCCACGTGCTGTAGCACGCGTGCCTTGAGTGTTAATGGGGAAATCCTCGACGTCGGTGCATCAAGTTTGATCGACAGCAAGGCATCGCATGCAGCGATGATAGCGCTTGGGCCGGTTGTTGCCGGCTTCCCAGGAGCCGATGCCGCGGATGCAGATTCGTCCAGAGCAGACACTCTGGTGACTGGAATCAGCAGATCCAGATCGCGGACCTTTCGAAGTTCATAGCCGTTTGGTGCGCTCTGCAAGCCGCGGTTCTTGAAGTCATGCAACTGTTGGGCACGCGGATCATACGCGACTGTCGGAATACACACGCCCCCGCGTGCCATCATACGTTCAAAGTGACTGTCCGACGTCGCATACGTCCAGACAGATTCACCCAGCGGCCGTTCTCCCTTGGGCCATTCATGCTTGGCAAAGAACGTTCGCTGAGGTAACCCGAAGGGTTTATCGGATAGTGTCATGACGATGGCATCACTGCCTGCGAGGGGTCGAAGAACCTGAGCCGCTCCGCGCCAATCGATGCGACGATAAGTATGAAGCTCTTCCGCTCCGTAAGCGACGGGATATGCAAGGAAAATGACCGCAACTAGCGCGAAAGCCATCATCGTAGAACCCGCCGACTGAAGTCGCCTCGACAGCGCGTCGATGGCGCCAACACAACCCAGCGCAGCCAGGCTTGCGGCAACCGGCATAAGGAAGAAGCTGTACCGTGGATAAAACTTGTGCGTTCCACCAATCGCCGCGTAGATAGCTGCAACCAACGGGCCGACGAGAAGCATGGAAAGCCAGACGAGCTGGCTGGAACGGTTCATTTTGCCAAATCGATGAATCAGGAATCCGACGCCGGTCAGGCTGAACAGCATGACGATGAGTCCGTACTGCTGTATCGGGCCGCGCACGAGTGTGTCGGCCACGCGTTCGAATTGAACGAAGTACGTCGTGTCAAACCCATAAGGGTTTGCCACCGTTGCATTCTTGTCGAGGATCTTGGTAATGCCGACCGGCAACTTTGGCGCCGTCGACAACATCAAAAACACCCATCCCCCGGCGATCACACCCGAGACGATCGTTGCCATCCAGGCACGAAGCAGCGGTTTGAATGCGGCATCGTCCTGTGGACGGTATCGCCATTGCCATGCCACGAGAGCACTTCCGGCGACACCTATCGAAAACAGAAATACGCAGGGAATGAACGACCTCGTGGTCGTCATGAAGACGGCCGTACATGCGTAGATCAAGAGGTTTCTGGTGTTGGGTTGGTCGAAGTAGCGCTGCAGCATCCACAGCGTGAGGATCATCGCGGCCAGGCAGATCGCGTAAGGGCGAACCTCTTGCGACAGGGCGATGTGCATGCGGCAGAAACAGAGAAGGGCTGCCGCCATCAGGCCGGTCGTCGGCTTATCCAGTCGGCGAACCACGACGTAAAGGAAGACGACAGCCGAGGCTCCCCAGAGTGCAGATGGCAAGCGACACACCCAGACACTGGGGTCAATGCGGTAAAAGAGCCAGCCAATGACGAAGTCCGGCGGACCGAATCCGTTCCGAGACAACGCATGCCAGATCGTCAGATGAAGCGGCAGCGGGTAGGAGCGGACTTGCAGATATTCGTCGCCCCAATATCCCTCTCGATCCAGACCATAGAGCCGCAAACAGGCGGCGACCACCAGAAGCACCAGCCAACCGCGATCGCGCAGAAGCTCAAAAGCCAGGGAGAGACCCCCTGGGCGCACACCACTTTCCAGGGTCCGTCCGGGTTGTGACAGCGCAGGTTCCGGTGGCGTTGCGGTTGAGTTCGTAAGTGGCACGTGTCGTCAATCCAACGATGGAATCCGAAGTTGATGAATCAGCCTACTTCGGTTCTATCGTCCGATATCTGGATGGACTGAATCGACCGTGCTGACCACACGGCAAGAGTTGGTGCTTTCCAACAAAAAAGGACCGACGATCCTGCACGAATCGACGGTCCTGATGATGTTCTTCTCAAAAAGCGACGGGCTGTCGCTCCCGGCTATTCGTTACACCAGACCATCAAATGCTGGTTCAACACCTGCGTATTATGAACCGCGGACGACGCGACGTGTCCGCCGCTGCCGACTGCAAGATCGGCCTTGCCATCACCATTCATGTCAGAGATGGTCACGCCCCAGGTGAACTTCAGGCCATGGCCGGGAAGATTCGTTGTGCTGTCGTGATACCAGCGTTCGCCGTCGCCATAGAGAACGAAAATGCCGTAGACCATGCCGACCTCGTTTTCGATACGACCCGTGACGGCCATGTCCACGATGCCATCGCCATTGAGGTCGCCGAGATCGAGCCCGACGGCTCCACCCATCATGTTGGGGAACACGTCAGCGGTTTGCTTCCAGCTGCCATCGGCCTGCTGAAGGTAAACTTCCGGGCCGTTGACCCAGTTGGCACTGGCAATATCAAGCAGGCCGTCATTGTTGACGTCGGCAACGGCAGTGCCACGATAAAGGCACCCGATCCGAGGTGAAGGCAACCCGGTTGAACCATCCGAGAAGATCCCCTTGCCATTGCCGAAGTAGACACGCGGGCCATCGCAATGGGCCGCCAGCACGTCCTGATGACCGTCATTGTTGAGGTCGACAAACATGACGCGGTTTCCTGCACCTTCGCTGGGAAGGCCGACGCCGGCTCGTTCCCAGCCGCCGCCCGTGCCGTCGCCGTGGTACAGATTGATGCCGGCCGCGTCATTTGACATGACGACCAGATCAAGGTGACCGTCGCCGTTTACGTCGGCGACGTCGATGTCTTCCGCACCAAGGTAGTCACCGACAAGATCATCAGCCGACATCAACACCTTGGGGTACATCGCCTTGGTGACCATGGTCCAGGAACCATCTGCCGAGCCCAGGTAGGTAAAGACGCCCTGGCAGTGATCCGCGACCGCGAGGTCGAGGATACCGTCTTCGTTGAGGTCGCCCGCGACAATGCCGCCTCCGCAGGAAGGCATGCCGGTTTCAAGGCCGGCTGACTTCTCCGCCCATGTGCCGCTGCCGTTGCCGGTCCAGGTCCGCGGTCCTCGTCCGAGGCGCTGGATGGCAGCCAGGTCGATCTTCCCATCTTTGTTCAGGTCGACAAAATGAGGGTCGCATTTCCACATGCCGTCGGCAGGCAGGCCGTCGCTGCATAGCTTGAAGCGTGCGCGAGGTCCGCGCCACTCGTCGCCAGGCGTCTTGCGGGCATCGTTTGCTGAGCCATCGGATCGCGCGCCGGACTTGCTTCCGCTGCGATTGCCGTCCGATCGCTGATCAGCGTCTGACTCCTGCGTTCGAGAGCCTTCCGTGCCCTGTCGAGGCTTTGACTTGCGCGACTCGGTGCAGCTACTCGTGGCCAGCAGTGTGGCCAGTCCCGCGATCATGGCAAACGCTAGTTGCCGGTTTTTTGGATGTACCATTGATCTTCTCGCTTCGTCCAGTTCTCGATGACGGTCTTAGGCTCTGTCTTCAGTTTACTCAGGTTCGGATCGTTAAGTTGGAACCGATACATAACGCAAATGCGGCCTCGATCACCAATGACCTCAACCCATCGCAGGTCGTGTTCGGTGAAACGAACCAGGTTCTGGGCCTCGACGAACTCGTCGAACTCGTCTTCGTTACGGGTATTGACATCGACCATTTCCCACAGGCTTCGCCAATCGCCATTCTGCCGATATTGCCAGGTTTCATCGAATCTGGCGCGAAGATAGGGTTCCTGGGATTCATCGCGTGTCCAGGGTGGGCTGAGCGAGTAGCGAAGATCTTTGCCCACGACCATGTACCACTGTCCGTCTACGAGGCGCCATCGTTCGATCGTGGTGGCTGAGCGAGCTGGGAGGTCCAGGTAAGGCCGGATGCGCGCCTGGTAGTCTACCTCGGCCCATCCGATACCGTCAGCGAACGTGACCGTCCTGATGGTGTAATCTTCGACGATAAAGGGCTCGTTGTCGGATGACCATTTGACGAAATCGTCAACGACCCAGCCCATCCTGACGTCTGGCGGGTGATACTCAAATACCTTTGCCCAGTCCTGTTGTTTTCTTGCTTCCCACACCTGTGAAACCCTGGATTTGAAGTCTTCCACGGTCAGCGTGGGGGGAGGCGAATCGGACGGTTGCTGGTTGTCCGTCGCCGTTGGTGGTTGGGACCCTGGAGGGCTGTCATTACCCTGGCTGGGGTCGGTCTTTTGCTTCGGTTGGCATCCTGCCGTCACGCACAGCGCGAGCAGCCCGATTCGTAGAGATCTGGCAGCTTTGGTCATCTTCATGATTGTTTTTCCGCATGCAAAAAAAAAGGGGCAACGCACTTGGCGTTGCCCCCAATCTCACTCACACGCCGTCCGGATTCTATTCAGAACCCGTGGGTGTGCAATGTGCTAGATTTAGCGGTTGCTCGACGAACGCTTCACGCTCGAGATCGAACCACCGTCGCGACCGCTGGTGACATCACCAACCTGTGCCGGCTCCGGAGCGCTCGGCAGGTCAGACTTGATGTAACCAGTTTCGGTACCCTGACCGGTCATGGTGACGGCCGTGTAAGCCTTGCCCATAGCAGCACCGCTGAAAGCGATGATCTTGTTGGCAACGCCCAGCAGCGGAGCATCTTCGCTGCAGATTTCCGGGGTCAGACCCGGGTTGTCGAATTCGAAGTCTTCGACACAGCTGTCATCACCACGATCGCAGCAAGCCGGTGCATCACAAACGGTCGGGCTGTCTTCGCCATCGATGCGAGCCTTGCCCTTGTCCGTCTGAAGCTGACCAACAACAAAGTTGTTCGGCAGCGAGATGTTGCTCAGGAGAACCTGATCCCAGCACTGCAGGCAGTGGTCTGAGTGCGACAGGAAGTCTTCGTTCTGATTCCAAACGTCGAACTTTGCCTTGGTGTGAACCGGACCGTCGTTGTTCTGACGGAGGTCCTGGATCATCGGCAGAAGGGTGACGTCAGTTTCGAGCATAGCCGTGATGCCGTTAGCACCGAACGGGGTTGCGCCCGAACCGAAGAAGTCGAGAAGAAGACGATTGAAGTTGTAATCGTACTCCGTACCGTCCATGTTCAGCTGACCCGGCGTAGCGCCAACGCGGTTGCCAACGGTCTGATCGATAGCCTGGAATGCGTATGCATTGTATTCCGAAGCCGTCAGGTAGTCGTAGCGAACCGTCGTGACGGTAGCTGCAAGGTGGTTGAAGCTGATCTGGTAGCCAGTGTTGTCAACGGCCCATGCCAGAACGAAACCGCGAAGAACGCGACCCGTACCAGCTTCGTCATCCGGACGACCCGGACCTTCAGGACCATTGTCAAGACCTGCGAACGGCGGGGCACCCTTCGGGAGACCCGAGTTCAGCGAGAAGTAGTTCGACTCATTGCCGGTCCACTCCGCGGTCCAGTTCTGCTTGTTCCAGCCAACGTGCTCACGCTCGACCAACAGCGGCGGGTCGCAGCAGAACTCGGCAGCACGATAGTCGTCACCATTGACGAACAGGAAGTGAACGAAAACATCTTCGTTGTTGTCGTTCGTGACCGAGATGATAGTGTCCTGGACCAACTCATTGTTGGCATCCCACTTCAACTCGACATTCGGGAGAACAAGCAAGCTGCCCTTCTTGCTCGTGCTCGGTCGGTTCGAGACGTTCTGAGCGTCAGCCGTACCGACAAAAACCAGTGCACATACCAGGGCTGCCATCAGCCCTCCGTTTCCGTAGCGAAGCAGTCGATTCATGACCTCGCAACCTCCTTTAAAACCTAAAGAAAAACCGACTGGACAAATCAACCGCATCCTCTTAGCTCCAAGCGGCTCAAATGCCCAACGACCAAAGTCGGACTCATCAACAGGAACCGGAATCCGGTCTCAGAGGTCAGCTTCCCTACCCTCCGGGATGTGGGGGCTAGCCTCTAACTCCTCCGACCCATCTCTCTGCGAAGATACCTTTATCGGAAACCTCCGCAATTAACAAGTAGGTAATCGTTAAGTTTTCCTAAATTTACGGCCCGATAACGGTTTACGTGTCCTGGCGCCCCTCAGATAACGTATTTCACTTCGTACTTTTAGCGTGCTAAGATAGGATCCCTGGGGATTCTGAAGCCATCCAATCGAGAGGGGTAGAAACGTGAAAACGTATGATCGTGCGGTCAGGTTGCGATCCAAATCGCGGTGGTTCAAAGCCGCGGCCATTCCATGCTTCGTTGGCATCCTGGCGATGCTGGCATCAACAAGGCATGGGCCATGGGATCTGCAGAACAGCCTTGCCCAAATAGCCATGGCTGATGTTATCGGCCCCGTGGATGATCCCACGGATTCACAAGGCACGGTCGCCGGTATCGGAACGGGGCAACGGTTCCTGCTGGTGAGCAGTTTCCAGTGTCCGTTCCCCGGCTGCCAGTATGACAATGCCGTACTCCGGTACGACTATGACACCGGTGCATTTCTCGGTGTTCATGCAGAAGTCACAAGGCCGCACGGGCTCGGCATCCATCCGTTGAGAGAAACTTTGTATGTCGTCACTCGAGAAGGCGTAGATCAGTTCGGTTTACCCATACCGGACGAAAACGCTATTACAGAGTTCGACGCACTGAGCGGTGAATACCTCAGAACCGTCGCGCAAAACCCGCCGTTGGTTGATCGACCGCAGCCGTTGATCTTCACACCGAGTGGAACACTGCTTGTCAGCAGCTCGGGTATCCTCGGCGGTACGCAGGGCGGTATCTTCGAGTTCGATCCCGATACCGGAAAGATCATTCAGCTCTTCGTCGATGGTGGACCGATCACCAGTGAAGACTGCAGCGATCCGCGATGCGCTCGTGGTGTCAACGCCATGACATACGGGCCCAACGGAAACCTGTTTGTCACAAGCAGTGCCAACAGCTCCATCATCGAGTACGACGCCTTCGGTAACTTCGTCAATGTCTTCGACTCAACGAAGCTTGTTCTTCCGACAGGAATTGCAATACGACCGAACGGGCAAGCCAACGCCGGAAACATTCTTGTCGGGTCTCGATTCCCGGGCACCGGGGTCAATGAAGGCTCGGTTCTCGAATTCAATGCCCAATCAAGAGAACTCGTTTCAACCAACGGCGGTGTGTTTGCCAACATCGCTCTTCGTGTCGGACCGCTCGGCTGGGCGGAAGACGGAAACCTGCTGGTCGGTGAGATCCTGGGCGATGCCATCCCCAGCCAGGGAGACCGCATCACCATCCGTAACCAGGCGAACGGCGCCTTCCTGGGAAGCAAGACGCCTCCCGGTGATACCAATATTCACAAGTTGACCGCGTTCATTCAATATGGTGTCGGACTCTCGCTCAGCGATTCCGATCGCAACGGCAATGTCGATCTGAGCGACTTCGCTGATCTTCAGAATTGCCTGGCAAGAGGAACCTTCACCTGCGTCGACGCATTCGACGACAATGCCAGCGGCTCAATCGGCTACTCCGACTACCGCGCATTCGCGCAGCGTCTGACCGGCCCTCGCCTGCCCTGTTCTTCGGCTAGCGATTGTGTGACCGGCAACCCCTGCGTGACCCACAGCTGTATTGCAGGTTCATGCGTTGCCAGTGCGATCAACGAGGGTCAGTCCTGTGCTGACGACCTTTTCTGCAACGGAGAAGAATTCTGTCGCGGCGGACTCTGCATCGGTACCAACCCTTGCGGTTCCGATGGCGGTTGCATCGAAGAGCAGGACATCTGCTCCGAATGCAATGACGACGGTGACTGCGAAGATGACAACGTCTGTACCGACGACATGTGTGTCGACGGCTTCTGCCAGAACGTCAACAACACCGATCCGTGTGATGACGAAGATGCCTGTACACAAACGGATGTCTGTAGTAACGGGGCGTGCGTGGGCTCGAACCTGTTAAATTGCGATGACGATAACGTTTGTACGGACGACTCATGCGACGCACAATTTGGTTGCTTGAACATCAACAACCTTGTTCCATGCGACGACGGAAGCGTGTGCACGCAATTCGATCAGTGCCTGCTCGGTGAGTGCCGCGGGCAAATGGTCAATTGTGATGACCAGAATGGTTGCACGGCTGACAGTTGTGATCCGATCATCGGATGCTTGAACATTCCCAACGTTGTGCCTTGCAGTGATGGTGACCCCTGTACGCAGGACGATCGCTGCATCAACGGTATCTGCCGCGGCGACGAACTTGATTGTGAGGACTTCGTCAGTTGCACCATCGACTCCTGTGTTGATGGCGTCTGCGTGAATGCACCAAGCAATGAGCTTTGCGATGACGGCCTGTTCTGCAACGGGCAGGAAACCTGCAATCCGAATTTTGGCTGCGAGCCGGAAATTTTCGTTTGTGACGACGGTATTGATTGTACCGACGACTCCTGCAACGAAGATTTCGAATCGTGTGTCCACACGCCGAACAACAGCCTCTGTGATGACGATGACCCTTGCACGCTGGACCAGTGTGACCAGAGCAATGGTTGTTTCTATGAGGAGCAAGATTGCTCGGATTTTAATGAATGCACGGATGACGAGTGTGTTGACGGGGAGTGCATGTATGTCAACAACACCGCTCCGTGCAATGATAATGACCCATGCACGATCGATGATATTTGTGGTAACGGCAGTTGTAACGGGGCTCCGGTTGTCTGCCCGGGCAATCAGACCTGCGACCCTGCCGACGGTGTTTGCAAGGAGTGCATAACCGATCAGGATTGCGACGACGGCAATCCATGTACGAATGATACCTGTGATAACAACGCTTGCGTCTCCACAAACAACATGGACGCTTGCGATGATGGCGACAACTGCACCGAAAACGACATCTGTGCCGGTGGCGCTTGTGCCGGTACCGATGTTGTCTGCAATGCCGGTGAGGTTTGTGACCCGGCGGACGGCGTCTGCAAGGAATGCCTTGGTGACGGCGACTGCAACGACGACAACCTGTGCACGGACGATACGTGTGAGTCCGGTACCTGTGTCTTCACCAATAACACCGAAGTTTGTGACGACGCAGACAATTGCACCGAGAACGACGTTTGTGCCGGCGGCTCCTGCGCGGGAACAGATATCGTTTGCAATCCTGGTGCGACCTGCGATCCGGCAGACGGAATCTGCAAAGAATGTGTCGTTGACGAGGACTGTACGGACGGCAACGTCTGCACCGACGATGCGTGCGTCGATAACGCCTGTGTCTTCACCGACAACAGTGACGCATGTGACGACGGCGACAACTGTACCGAGAATGACGTCTGTGCGGGCGGCACTTGTGCCGGATCAAATGTTGTCTGCGACAGCGGGCAAACGTGCGACCCGACAGATGGTGTTTGCAAGGAATGCCTCGGTGACGGTGACTGCGACGACGGCAATCCCTGTACGGATGACGCCTGCGTAGCCAACCTTTGCGAATTTACGGATAACACCGAGCCGTGTGATGACGGTGACAACTGCACCGAGAACGACGTCTGTTCGTCAGGTACGTGCGCCGGCTCTGTCATCGACTGTGGTAGTCAGATCTGCGATCCCGCCGACGGCGTCTGCAAAGAGTGTCTCGGCGACGGCGATTGCAGTGATGGTAACCCATGCACCGATGACGCGTGCGTCAACGATGCGTGCGAGTTCACCAACAACGTGGCTGCTTGCGATGACGGTGATAATTGCACCGAAAATGACGTATGTGCGGGCGGCACCTGTGCCGGAGCCGCCATCGTTTGTGATAGCGGGCAAACCTGCGATCCGGCTGACGGCGTCTGCAAAGAATGCCTCGGTAACGGTGACTGTAACGATAACGACGTCTGCACCGATGATGCCTGTGTCGACAACCTGTGCGTTTTCACTGACAACACCGCGCCATGCGATGATAACGACAACTGCACCGAGAACGACGCCTGTTCGGAAGGCTCGTGTGCAGGGGCGCCGGTTGTTTGCGATCAAGGGCAGGTGTGTGACCCAGCCGACGGAGCTTGCAAGGGTTGTCTCGGTGATGGTGATTGTGACGACGGCAACGTCTGTACCGACGACGCATGCGTCAGCAACGAGTGCGAATTTACCAACAACACCGATGCCTGTGATGACGGTGACAATTGCACCGAGAATGACGCGTGTGCAGGTGGTGGATGTGCCGGAACGCCGGTCGTTTGTGACATGGGCCAGACTTGTGATCCGTCTGACGGAGTTTGCAAGGAATGCCTCGGCGATAACGACTGTGATGATGGCAACGCGTGTACGGATGATGCCTGCACCGACAACGCATGTGTGTTCACTGATAACAGTGATGAATGCGACGATGGTGACAATTGCACTGAAAATGACGTGTGTAACGGCGGATCATGTGCCGGTTCGGCAGTCGTTTGTCCACCAGAAGAAATTTGCGATCCAGCTGACGGCGTCTGCAAAGAGTGCCTGACGAGTGCTGATTGTGATGACGGCAACGTCTGCACCGACGAATCGTGTGATTCGTCCGGTACGTGCGTGTTTACCAACAATACCGCCGCTTGCGATGACGGTGACAATTGCACGGACACCGATGTTTGTGCGGAAGGCAGTTGTGCCGGGTCACCGGTTGTTTGCGGTATGGGCCAGGTATGCGATCCGGCAGACGGTAGCTGCAAGGGTTGCCTGGGTGATGGCGATTGCAACGATGGCAATCCCTGCACCGACGACGCCTGCGTGAATAACGACTGTGAGTATACGAACAATACCGACAGTTGTGACGACAGTGACAACTGTACGGAGAACGACGTCTGTACCAACGGTGCATGCGTTGGTGAGGCAGTTGAGTGTACCAATGGTGAGGTTTGCGACCCTGCTGATGGTACCTGCAAGCAATGCATCACAAATGCTGATTGCGACGACGGCAACGAATGCACGGCAGAACTGTGTTCGGTTGGTCGCTGCTTCTTCGCGAATTTGACCACGCCTTGTGATGACGGTGATAACTGTACCGAGAACGACACCTGTTCTTTGGGGTCGTGTTCAGGCACCACTGTCGTCTGCGGTATGGATCAGGTCTGTGATCCGGCCGACGGTGTCTGCAAGGAATGCCTGGCCGATGGTGAATGCGATGATGGTGATCTCTGCACGGATGACACCTGCGTCGATGGCACTTGTACCTTCACCAACAACACGTCGCCTTGGCGAACTGCGAGCCGCGTTTTCATTGCTGTTTTCTCCTGAAAAGGTTTGTGTAAAAAAGTTGCTCTATAATAGCATATGACTACGATAAAGTCAAAAGATGGACAGCGTCGTC
>JBMYUM010000007.1:0-11935 GCA_049605375.1 Phycisphaerae bacterium
TCTTCGTAGTCGCCGGAGTCAAGCAAAGCACGACTCAACCGCGCACGCAGGCCCAGGTCATCAGGCGTTTCACCAGCAAGGCGACGAAGCTGCTGAACATCTTCCGGAGCAGTCAGATCAAAGCACCAGTTGGACGCATCTCGTTCAGCCCATGCCGCAAAATCCGTCGAGAACGACTCGGGTGAAATCTTGAGAATCTGCTCGATCACCTCGCGCTGTGTTTTTCCTTCGCGATACAGTGCCAACATCTCATTGATACGATCGTAGCCAAAGCGCTCGACGATGTACTCGCACATCCACTCGCTCTGGGCATACGCCATCTGCCGATCCGTTGGTCTTCGCGGGCGAATAAACCCCCAGTCGATCGACTCCAACGTAAACAATTCGTTGCGACGAATGGCCTCGGCAAGCAAGCGCATCCATAAGAAACTTCGCGCTGAATCTTCCTGATAGACAGCAAGACCTTCCGTAAACCAATGAGGAATGCGGTTGCGGGTCGCAGCCAGCGTTACCGTATGAGTGAATTCGTGCTTCAGCACGCTGGCAAAATTGTAAGGCCCCGAAAGCTCCGTCGACTCCCGCGGCGATGCCATTGCAATGACACGCCCCGTACAGGCGCCGACCGTGTGAATCCACGGCTTCCCCGTAATTCGAACCGCGAATGAGGGCTGCGTCGGGAAGATCTCAATGATCGTCTTATCTTGCAACTCAAAGGCGTAATCATCAATGAGATCCTGGTAGATGCTCTCCAGGTAGTGCCCAAAAATCTCACCCAGGCCGGGGTCCCGCTTCTGCTCATACTTGATGATGAAGTGATCCGTTTCGTGAACATCAAAATCATCGAGCGAATCAAGCAAATCCAACGTATTCTTCGATCGCTCGTTGTACTGATCAAGCGACCAGGCACCCTCCAACGCCGACCTCGCCTTCCCTTCGTCGCCCCACTGCATGTACATCAAACCGAGTTCCGCACGGACATTGGCATCGGTCGGATCACGTTCGATCGCCCGAAGGTACGCCACCTCCGAAGCTGCATACTGCCGGATACCACCCAGCGCGTCCCCCAAACGCCGATTGAAGATCGAACTGCGGGGCGCGATTTTCTCGAAGTCCTGACGCACGTTTTCGACAAACGTCATGTCGTGGCGACAGGCGGCGGCGCCGGCAAGAATACCCAGCGCCTCCAGATCGCGCGGATTGATCGCCAGCGCTTCGCGAGCAGCCTCCATCGCCTCGGGATACCGACGTTCGATGATCAACTTGGCTGCCTTCAGTCGAATACCTTCGACATCCTTCGGATTGACGGCCAGCACCGCCTCGACAACCTTGTCGACCGACTCGAAATCCCATCGACTGAGGTAAATCTTCCCCATGCCGATGTGGGCTTCACTGAGATTCTCGTTGATTTCCAACGCCGCCTTGTAATCCGAAACGCTGCCGTCAGTTTCGTCGTTACTGTATTTTTCGCGGAGCAACTCGGCCGCCGCCAAACGGGCCGGCCAGTATTGCCGATCAACAAGACCGTACGCCACTTGAAGCATGTTCTGGAGAACGTGCCGAGTCCTGTCAGGTACATTCTCCTGCGTCAAAACGGAATAGCGATAGAAGCCCTTCGCAACGTCCGTCAGCCATGCCGCATCCTTCTTAAGATCAGCATTGTCAACGACAAGGGGTTCGAACCAGGCGTACGTTTCAATCGCATCCTCACGCAGCCCCAGATACTCTTGCAGTTCGGCGAGGGCAAGACGCGGCGTCGGCGCAAGCGGATGTTCGGTCACCAGCCGTTTCAGCGTAACCATGCCCGCATCATAAGAACCCGAAAGTCGCTGGAGACGAGCACGCACCAACTCAGTGGCAAGATCCCCCGTCCACACCGGACCAACAGTCTCAAGCGCCTGATCATACTTCCCAAGGCGTAACTGCGCCTCGGCAAGACCGGCGCGAATCTGATTCAATTCAAGCGCTGTCCGCGACGTGCCGGCCGCTTCGGTCTGCAATGATGCAAGGGCCTTCTCCGCATCCAGGTAGTGACCACGCCACAAAAGGCTCCTGGCATCACGCAGCGACACCACGTCCTTCGTTTTCGAAGGTTCTGTCTTCGTTGGGGGAGAATCAGCCGTTACCTCGCGAGCCGTCGGCGGCTGTGACCTTACGGTGGGAACTAAACCGAACAGCAGAAACGCCAACATGAACAATGCACGACAAGACTTGAAACCGACGTCGGCACTATCGCTGTATCCATGACAGTCCCTGCACATGGTGCGATCCCTCCTTCACCGCGTAGTCCGGGCTACGCCACCACCCTTGGGAACGTTGGATATTGCATCAAGAATTGAAATACGCACAGACGGGAAACTCATTTCCGACAACCGGCCACTCGACGATAGCTCCATCGACAAAATGCTGGCTCAACAAACGCAAGGTCACCGGCACACCAGCCTCAGGACAACCGCCGACCCGAACTTACCGCCCGACCCGTTGAAACCCATTGCCCCGTTGATGCCCATTGCCCCGCCAATACCCTGCGACCTGTTGATGCCCCGCGACCGACCGCGCGTGGATCACTGGCAACGACCGCAAGTCGAGCACGTGCACCTAGTCGGCAATGATCGAATCAATCTTCTCGATCAAGCGCTCCATACGAAACGGCTTCGTGATGTAACCGTCAACACCGAGTCGCTCGGCCAACGCCTGATGCCGCTTGCCCTCATTACCAGTAATCATGATGACAAACGGACGCTCGCCCTTCTTTTTGCCGGCCGCCCGCAGTTTCTCGAGAACAAGAAAACCACTTCGCTTCGGCAACATCGCATCAAGGATTACAAGATCAGGGTCAAACGACTCCGCTGCTTCAATGGCGGCATTACCGTCTGACGCTTTCTCTAACGAAGCACCGGTATCCCCGAGCAACGTCTCAAGTGCCATGAGCATGTCAGGGTCATCGTCCACCAGGAGGACATTCTTGTTCTGTAGTGCAGTTGTCATAGTCGGAGCTCCCTCGTGCATCATCAGCAGAATTGATTGGGACGACGGGAAATCTTGACGCCGACGAAGATCCTCGCGCCTGCACGTCGGCCCCTGTTTATCGTTCAATCTGCACGCACGCCTTTGCATCCAAAGTATAGGAGAGCAAAAATAGCCAGACAAGCCTGTATCCAACCCTCAAAACCGCATTTGAAGACACCAGACAGCGAAAAGACGGGTTCAACCGCCCGATAAGGCAGCCCCTGCCACGCCAACCGGCGTATGCCGGCAGGCCACGTTTTCATGCATCCGCTCGACACCCAATCTGTGATATCTTGCCCAGCCAAGCCAATGCCGTTGCCATGAATGACGACTTGTTTACCGGCCACCAACTTGTGTCTAGAGTAGCACCCTTGAGCTTCCAAGATCGGAAGGCAAACGGATTGCCTTCTGGGAAGTCCCCCTTCATTTTCGGCCTGACACGGGAACGTCACCAATGGACTGGATCGTTCAACATAGCAACGTCTTCGCCAACGACGGAAACGTCAGCGTCGATACACCCGATCTGATATCACACTTACTGGCGGCGCGCGGCATCGAAAGCCCGGAACAGGCCGACGCATTTCTCACACCGAAGATGAGCGACCTCCATCCGCCCGAATTGATCCCCGAAATGATCCGTGCCGCCGACCGAGTCGTTGCCGCTATTCAAAACAACGAGAAGATCGTGCTCTTCGGCGACTATGATGTCGACGGCACGACCGGCACCGCCATTCTCTGGCATGTTCTCACCCTTGCTGGCGCCTCACCGCAAACCTACACACCGCATCGCATCGACGAAGGCTATGGGCTGAACTGCAACGCATGCCGAAAACTGGCCGACGAGGGCGCTCAGGTCATTATTTCCATCGACTGCGGTGTCACGGCCTGTGAAGAAGCAGCCCTGGTCAAGGACCGGGGAATTGACCTCATCATCACCGACCATCACAAAGCCCAGGCTGAACGGCCGGACGCCTATGCCCTGGTTCACCCGGGACTCGATGGCCAATACCCCAATCCCCATCTTTGCGGTTCCGGCGTGGCTTTCAAACTTGCATGGGCTGTCGCACAACGGCTCAGCGGCGAGACGCGCGTGGCACCACAATTCCGCGATCTTCTACTCGAACTGCTTCCATTGGCCGCCCTCGCCACAATCGCAGACGTCGTCCCACTCATCGGCGAGAACCGGATTCTCACCAAATGTGGTCTCGAACGCATGCCACACACCCGGTTGCGAGGCCTCAAGGCGCTCATGCAAGTCGGGCGACTCACCAACGGCCCTGTCTCCTCGGTCGACGTCGCTTTTCGACTCGCCCCGCGGATCAACGCCGCCGGTCGAATGCAACATGCCGAGTTGGCCGTCGAACTTTTCACAACCAACCATGCCGAACGTGCGGCCGAAATCGCGACCTATCTGGATAAACACAACCAGGAGCGACAATCGACAGAACGAAAAGTGACGAAGGAAGCCCTGGCCATGGTTGAACAGGATGACCTCGTTACGGATCGCCGACGCGCGATTGTTCTGGCCGGCAACTGGCATCCGGGTGTTGTGGGTATTGTCGCATCACGAATCGTCGATCGTTTTCACCGACCGGTTGTTGTCATCTCACTCAATGGCGGTGAAGGACAAGGGTCGGCACGCAGTATTTCTTCTTTCGATCTTTCATCCGCGCTCGCGGAATGCAATGGTTCCCTCCTCAACTATGGCGGCCACGCCATGGCAGCCGGCATCCGCATCAGCCGGGATGAAATACCTAGTTTTACAGAGCAGTTTATCGAAGTTGCCAACGGCAAGCTGACGGGGCGCGACATGGTCCCCAAGCTCCATCTCGATGCCGAAGTCAACCTCGACGCACTCTCCATGCGCGCGGCGCAAACCCTGGAGCAGTTCGCGCCTTTTGGCGAAGGCAATCCGGAACCCAAGTTCTGTACCGGCGAAGTCGAACTGGCGGCAGAACCTCGCATCGTTGGAAAGAACAACGAACACCTGCAACTGCAGGTTCGGCAGAATGGTGTGACGATGAAAGGAATCGGATTCCGAAAAGCCGAATTCGCCGACCGATTGAAAACGCACAGAACGTGCCGCCTCGCCTTCAAGCCCATTATCAACGAATTCAACGGGCGCGCGAGTGTCGAACTACAGGTGATCGACTTCAAGTTTCCGGATGACGAATAACGACGACCAGCAAGGGTCGCACTGATGTGCCTTTACTCTTCGAGATACTCATCAAGATACGTCTGACGCAACTCCTGGATGCTCTTCGGCAATCCGAGAATCGTCAGCCGGTCGCCTTCGCGTAGCGTTGTCACGCCCCCCGGAAAGATCATTCGACCTTCGCGTTGAATCAGCGCAATCAGTGTTTCCGGTGGCAGAGCCAGATCCCGCACCCGTGCACCGATCATCGCCGACGACGGTGAACCCGTCTGCAGGTGAATGGCCAGGAATCGTTCGTCGCGCAACAGCGTTTCACGTAAATGCTGTTCGTTGCCGGCGGCGAGCCACGCATTCATAAACCCGTCCGATTCCACGTGCTGTGCAATCTGTGCCAGGATGCGCAAATGCTGTGCGGCGTCCTCTTCCGAACTCACCAGGAACATCACCGCGTGGATGGGTTCCTCATTCGCATCCATATAGGGTGTTTCGACGTCGACGCGAACCCCGTCACGCGCCCTGGCCAAAACCATCAGGGGTTTTTCAAGATTGTGGAGGCGCATATGCGGCAATGCTACGCCTTTCGCGACAGGCGTGGCACCGACGCGTGTACCCTCCATGAAGCTCTCAAAAATCTGATCGGCATCCATCGGAAGCGATTTTTCCAGCACTTTCGCCGCACGACGAACCAGCCCCTGGAAGTTCTCGCGCGAAGCGCCTTCCAGAACCGGAGCGTGCGCAACAAGCTCGTCGAACGGGTCGGCAGCCCGCAGACCCTTCTCTTTCATGATGCCGCGAAGTTCTCGATCGAGTCCTTCAAAACGCATTTCGCCAAGTCGCGCGAACAGATGATAGATCGCCCCCCCGCGACTGACGCGCTTGCGTGCGTAGTAGAAATACCAGACTGTCGCCAGCGTCGTGATGCTCAGCGCAAAGATCATGGGAAGCCAGCCCATGATCACAATGAAAATTGTCGGACCGGCGATGCCAAGCAGTGGCACCCAGGGATAGAGCGGGCTTCGATAACCGGGATCATACGATTCGATCTGGCTCTCACGCATCACGATGACGGCCAGGCTGTTCAGCATGAACAGCAGGAGCAAGAACGTACTCGCGAGCTTCGCGATCTTCGTCGGATCGAGAACCAGGACGAAGACAAGAATCGATGCTGTCGTGAAGATGATCGCATTGTGTGGCGACTTGTATTGATTCAATCCGCGAAACCAGCGCGGAAGCAGGTGATCGCGGCTCATCGCCAGAGGATAGCGCGAAGCACTCATGATGCCCGCATTTCCCACGGAAAGGAAGGCTAGAATCGCGGCAACCGTCATCACAACTTGGCCCGGCGTACCGGCCAACATCGCGGCAACATCTGCAATCGGCGTCAGACTTCCATCCAGCTTCGCAGCCGAACCGACACCAACGAGAACAAAGGTCCCCAAGCCATAAATCACAATCGCCGTGGCAATCGCCAGGAGAATTCCCCAGGTCAGGTTCTTTTCCGGGTCTTTGACTTCCTCCGCGACGCTGGCCGCTTTCGTCAAGCCCATGAAACTGACGCAAACAAGCCCAGAGGTTGAAAGGATGTCAGCGAATGGCACCTCGCCAAGACCCTCAAAATTTTGCATGTTGATGGATAGGACGCCCTGCCCGAGGAACCAGGCAAGCAGAAGCAACAAGCCGTTGACCAGATAAGTCTGCAAAGTGCTCGATTTGTGTGCCCCCAGAAGATTGAGCCCACCAAACGCCAACGCCACACCGGCAACCAACGGCTTCATGGGAAGATCAGGAAAGAACACACCGAGGTAGGCACCGATCCCAATCAACGCAAAAGCGGTCTTCAAAACCAGGCCGCACCAGGTTCCGAAGCCAGTGATCGTCCCGAAGAGTGGGCCGAGGCTGCGATCGAGAAAATAGTACTCACCGCCCGCCCGCGGCATGGCCGTAGAGAGTTCGAGCTTACACAGGATTCCAGGCAAAATCGGTAGTACGGAAAGCAGGTAACTCAGGAAGACAGCCTCATGTGCATAGTGCACAGCGATGCCCGGCAGCAGGAACAAACCCGAACTCAGCGTCGCCCCGGTTGCAAGCGTGTACACGCCGAACAGGGAGAGCTCCTTCTTGAGCTTCTTGGCATCTTGTCCCATGTGTGCTACTCGAAAGGAATCGGGGCCGGATTGACGGGTCCGGCAATTCAAACCTTATGACTTACCGGTACTCATCAAGAGAGGCAAGCCCTGCCGGTACCGTCGATCATCGGACAAACGGACGGTGGCCGTAAAGTCATCAAGCGTAACGCTCGTCGACCTGTTCGCCCCAACACCCTTGTTAATCTGGGCACAAAAGGCTTAGAGATTGAGTTGAAGTCTGGCGGCTTCTGAAAGACGATCCGGGCTCCAGGGCGGATCCCAGACCAGGTCAACCTGGCAACTGTAGACGCCTTCGATGGCACGCGTCCGGTTTTCGACCTCGGCCACCAGCGAGCCCGCGACCGGACAAGCCGGGGACGTGAGTGTCATGCATATGGCAACCGAACTGTCTTCCTCAACCTCAATCTCGTAGATCAAACCAAGGTCGTAAATGTTGACAGGAATTTCGGGGTCGTAAATCGTCTTCAGCGTCTCGACGATCGATGATTCCATCGCTTTACGCTGGATTTCGTTGATCGGCCCTGACGGTCGCATCGGAGGTCTTGGAGGAGCCACCTCGCTGGTCGCGGCATTCTCGTTGTCGCCTGACGCCTCTGCCTGCGGAGAAGCCTTCACGGAATCCGTTCGACCCGTCTTGCTCAACTCTTCAAACGGTACATCAATGCCCGACTTTCCGGGAAATGGAATACCACCCGGCACGGTGTACGACACCGGACGATTTTCAGGCTTCGTGGGTTCGCCCGTCATGGCACTCTCATTGTTGGTTTGATCCGTGTCCATTCTTATACCCTCAAAAATCGGGACCGCCACGCGCGCTGCTCTAACACACGCGGACCGTATGAGCCCATCAACGATGCACTATTCCGTCGAAACCGTACTACTCTGGCCTTCCAGCGCTTCGGAAGCGGTGTGCCACGCGAGTGTCGCACATTTGACACGCGCTGGATACTCACTGACGCCGGAGAATACAGCCAACTTGCCAAGCTCCGCCATGGCATCCTCCGGATTCGATTCTCCGGTTACCAAGCGGTGAAATTTATGGAAGACCTCTTTTGCTTCAGCGACATTCTTCCCGATCAACGCCTGCGTCATGAGAGAGGCCGATGCCGTCGATATGGCACAACCACTGCCTTCAAACGATACGTCCTTGATGGTATCACCATCCATCTGGAGATAGACGGTCACGCGATCACCACACAACGGATTGTGTCCGTCCGCCGATCGGTCAGCCGTTTCCATCTTCCGCCGATTGCGCGGACTGTGGTTGTGATCGAGAATCATCTCCTGATAGAGGTCGCGAAAACCATTCATCGTCCAAAAATCTCCGCAACCTTCTGGAGAGACTCGACGAGGCAATCAATCTCCTCGGTCGTGTTGTAGAAGGCCAGCGAGGCACGCGTTGTCGCCGGTACGCCGAAACGGTCCATAACCGGTTGCGTGCAATGATGACCGGTTCGAACCGCCACCCCGGAACCGTCGAGAATGGTGCCGATGTCATGCGCGTGCACGTCACTGAGGGTGAACGAGAAGACCCCGACTTTTTCCTTGGCCGTGCCAATCAGTCGAAGTCCGTCGACGCGCTGCAACGCCTGCTCCGTGTAATCTGAAAGATAATTCTCGTAGGCTTCGATCCGATCAAGTCCGACCCGCTCCATATACGCGATCGCCTCGCCAAGACCCACGGCCCCGGCAATGTTCGGCGTTCCCGCTTCAAACTTGAACGGCACGTCGTTGTAACTGGTCTCCTCAAAGGTGACCGAGAGAATCATCTCTCCGCCGCCCTGGTACGGCCGCATCGAATCGAGCAATGCCCGTCGTCCATACAGCGCGCCAACCCCGGTCGGACCAAAGGCCTTGTGCCCCGAGAAGGCGTAGAAATCGCAATCCAATTCCTTCACATCAACTTTAACGTGAGGAACGGCTTGGGCGCCGTCCACGACGATCACGGCGCCATGCTCTTTTGCCAACGCCGCCATGGTACGAATCGGGTTGATTGTACCAAGACTGTTCGACACATGCGTGACCGCCACAATCCGTGTCTTCGGTGACAACAAGCGTCGGTACTCATCCATTCGGATCGCACCGTCGTCGTCAATCGGAATGACTTTCAGCACCGCGCCGCGATCTTTGCAGAGCATCTGCCACGGAACGATGTTGGAATGGTGCTCCATTTCGGAGACCAGCACTTCGTCACCTTCGGACACGTGCTCCATGCCATAACTTTGCGCCACAAGATTCATAGCTTCCGTAGCGCCTCGCAGGAATACAATCTCCTGCCACTGATCGGCATTGATGAATCTCTGCACGGTCTGCCGCGCCTTTTCATACCGATCCGTCGCCTCCACGCTCAAGCGATGCACACCACGGTGGATGTTCGCATTGCTTTCGTTGTAGAACGACGCCAACACATCCACGACGCACTGCGGTTTCTGCGACGTGGCGGCATTGTCCAGGTACACGAGCGGGTTGTCGCCAACACGTCGCGAGAGGATCGGAAACGCCGCGCGCACTTCATCAATCTGAAACGTCGCGGCGTCCATCACGGGCCTCGAACCTGCTTGTAGCGTGGTCTTCATCAGGCGTCCTTAAAGAGCTGCCCCTGCGGCAAACGAGCCACAATCACGTTGTTCACCTGCTCTCGCAAGGTATCAACTTTAATTTCGTCCAACGACTCGCAAGCAAACGCGTACACGAGAAGGGTCCGCGCCGCATCTTTGCTCAGCCCGCGGGACTGAAGGTAGAACATCGCGGATTCGTCAATCTGACCGATGGTGGCACCGTGTGTGCACTTCACATCGTCAGCAAAAATCTCCAACTGCGGCTTACTCTCGACACGCGCTTCGCCGGAGAGCAACAGACTCTGATTCGTCTGTTTGGCGTCGGTCTTCTGTGCGTGTTCACGAACGAGAATTCGACCGCGGAATACGCCACGACCGGCCCCATCAAGAACACCCTTGAAGAACTCGCGACTGTCACAATGCGGCTTCGCGTGATCGACATGAAGGTGATTGTCGACGTGACGCTCACCATCAACCATATAGAAACCGCGCAGGTTGCAATCCGCACCTTCGCCGTCGAGCTTGACGCCCATGTCGTGACGAATCAGTTGGCCATCCAGTGAAATGACCTTCGATGCAACGTTGCTGTTACGAGCCTGGAGCATCTGAATCGTCGACATGTGCACACTGCGTTCTGATTCTCGCTCAACGTGGTAGTGATCAAAGACGGCGTTCTCACCGGCCAGAATCTCCGTCACATTATTGGTGAAGTACTCACCCTCACCAACGTGGGTTTCCACAAGCGAAGCCTGGCAACTCGTGCCCAGCACAGCCAGCACGCGAGGGCTGACACACACCGGCTCACCGTCACCGATCGTCACGAACAGTGCCTGAATCGGCTTCTCAAGCACAACTTCGTGCGAAACGGACAAGAACAGCCCGTCTTCAAACAACGCTTCGTTGAGCGACGAGAAGCTTGACGATTCGTGCTCATCACAACGCCCCCAGTTCGATTGAACGTCCGGGTTGTCGGATGCCAGCTGGTCAGCCAGGCTTCCCATGACGACACGGTCACTCAGCCCCTCAAGGCGGGACAGTCCCTTGGAAAATCGACCGTTCACAAAGACGGCCACGGCGACCGCCTCATCAATGGCGTGTTCCGCGACCAGTGATACGACGCGCGACTCGTCGATCGTCGGCGGCAAGACGTACGACGACTCGGCAACGCGACTGACGTCGGTGTAACGCCACTCTTCGTCTTTGATCGTCGGAATGCCGTACGATGCATAACGTGCGAATGCGGCTTCCCGCCGGTCTTTCACCCACTTTGGAGCATCCGCGGTAATAGCCTTGCTGAACAACTCAGCGAAACTCGGATTATCTATGGTCTTCTTATCGATCATGGCAGTGAATCTATCTTCCCAGTGGCGTTACTCAGCGCCAAAGCGCTGATCAACGTATACCTCTCGTATCCGGCCACATCATGGTTTTGCGAACATCGCAGCAGGGACGATCAGGCCGTGACGGCTTCTTCGACCCAGCGATAGCCCTTCTTCTCCAGCTCGAGCGCGAGTGTCTTGTCGCCCGTCTTTACGATGCGACCATCCACAAGCACATGAACCACGTCCGGGACAATGTGGTCCAAAAGACGCTGGTAGTGCGTCACGACAATAAAGCCGCGATCTTCCGAACGCATGCGATTGACACCTTCAGCGACGATCTTCAACGCATCGATGTCAAGCCCGGAGTCCGTCTCGTCGAGAACCGCCAGCTTGGGTTCGAGCACGGCCATCTGGAAAATCTCGTTACGCTTCTTCTCACCGCCCGAGAAGCCTTCGTTCACCGCGCGGTTGAGGAAACGCTCATCAATCTCGACAAACTTCGCTCGTTCCTTCGAAATCGACAGGAAGTCCATGGCGTCAAGTTCATCGAGACCGCGGTACTTGCGGATCGAGTTCAACGCGGCGCGAAGGAAGTAGTTCGTCGTCACGCCGGGAATTTCAACCGGGTACTGGAACGCGAGGAAGACGCCTTCGCATGCGCGCTCATCCGGTGACTTCTCGAGGATGCTCTCCCCTTCGAATAGAATGTCGCCGTCAGTTACCTCATACGCTTCATGGCCAGCGATG
>JBMYUM010000007.1:11945-28997 GCA_049605375.1 Phycisphaerae bacterium
TTTCCCGAACCGTTGGGGCCCATGATGGAGTGTACTTCTCCCTTGTTCACGGTCAGGTTTACCCCGCGGAGAATCTCATGTCCGTCCACACTCGCGTGCAGGTTCTTAATTTCAAGCATCCGAATTACCTTTCAGGCTCTTTTCGAGCCGGGGATTGATCGCCCCGGCATGCCTTTGATTTTCTTGATCGCTCGGTTTGTCGCGTTTGGTGTCGCGCCCCACCGGCTGCCTCTCTTTATTTTGCTCGCGGCCGCCGAGGCAGCCGCGTCGTACATACGCTGACCGAACCGCCCTCTAGTAGCGTGCCATGCCGCTGTCAACTTCGACAGCCCACGCATCGATTCCGCCAGTCATGCTGCGTACGTTGGTAAAACCGTGACCGATCAGGTACGACGCCGCATCGAGACTTCGCATACCGTGATGGCAGTACGTCACAATCGGTGTGTCCTTTTCCCAGGAGCTCATCATTTCCTGAACGAGCTGCTGGTTGGCCGGGATGGAACCGTCCAACTTGCAGATTTCCTGCTCTTCCGGCATGCGTACGTCGATCAGGCGCGGCGGATTTTCACTCTTGAGCAATGCCGACACCTCAGACACCTCGATCTGGATGCGTGCTTCCTGCTCGTGGGCATCCTTGATGTGAGCGATGACCTCTTCCGTCGCCAGCACGTTGTGGCGCTTCAATACTTCACCCAGTCGCTCGTCAGCGCTGAAGCCGCAACTGCTGCAGCCACCAATGTGGTAGCGTCGCATCAACGCACGTTGTGCGCCCGGGTAAGCCGTCAGCACTTCCTGCATCGTGCTGTCGATCGTGATTTCCGCGATCGTCATAATTACTCCCTCTCTCGGGCCACTCTGGCCACGATCTTCGACACTTGACGCGAACGCCAAACGTCATTCAGCCGTTTTGAAATTACCATCGTGACGCCGGCGGCATCCACGCCTGTCAGCCAACGCTACCTTCCAGACTTACTTCGAGAAGCTTCTGTGCTTCAACCGCAAACTCCATCGGAAGCTCACGGAAGACCTCCTTGCAGAAGCCGTTCACAATCATGGAAACCGCATCCTCCATCGAGAGTCCACGCTGCATCAGGTAGAACAGCTGGTCTTCGCCGATCTTTGAGGTCGTAGCCTCGTGCTCCATCTTCGCGGTGTTGTTCTTCACTTCGATGTAAGGGAAGGTGTGTGCCCCACATTGATCGCCGATCAACATCGAGTCGCACTGCGTGAAGTTCCGTGCGTTCTCTGCGCCCGGATTAATCTTCACGCCGCCACGGTAGGTGTTCTGACCACGACCCGCGGAAATCCCCTTGGAGATAATCGTGCTTCGCGTGTTCTTACCGATGTGGATCATCTTGGTTCCGGTGTCCGCCTGCTGGCGGCGATTGGCCAAGGCCACCGAGTAGAACTCACCGACAGAGTTGTCACCAATCAGAACGCAGCTCGGGTACTTCCAGGTGATCGCCGACCCGGTCTCAACCTGCGTCCACGATATGTGGGAGTTTCGACCCTGGCACTTACCGCGTTTGGTGACGAAGTTGTAGATACCCCCCACACCGTTCTCATCACCCGGGTACCAGTTCTGCACCGTTGAGTACTTGATCTTGGCGTCATCGAGCGCCACCAGTTCAACGACGGCGGCGTGAAGCTGATTTTCGTCACGCATCGGAGCGGTGCAGCCTTCGAGGTAGCTGACCTCCGCACCTTCGTCAGCGATAATCAAGGTTCGTTCGAACTGACCGGTCGACATCGCGTTGATGCGGAAATACGTCGACAGCTCCATGGGGCAACGGACGCCCTTTGGCACATAGACAAACGAGCCGTCACTGAAGACCGCCGAGTTCAGCGTGGCGAAGAAGTTGTCCGAGTAGGGAACAACCGACCCCAGGTACTTCTGCACCAGCTCCGGATGCTCGCGGACAGCTTCGGACATCGAACAGAAAATGATGCCAAGATCGGCGAGCTTGTCCTTGAAGGTCGTTGCCACCGACACGCTGTCGAAGACGGCGTCAACCGCAACCCCGGCCAGGATCGCACGCTCGTGCAACGGAATGCCGAGCTTCTCGTACGTCTTCAGCAGTTCAGGGTCGACTTCGTCGAGGCTCTTGGGGCCGTCTTTCTGCTGTTTCGGGGCCGAATAGTAGATGATCTGTTGATAATCGATCGGCGGATAGCTGATCTTGGCCCAGTCCGGCTCCGTCATCGTCTGCCAATGCCGGAAGGCACGAAGCCTCCATTCCAGCATGAACTCAGGCTCCTGCTTTTTCGCCGAGATAAAGCGAACGACGTCCTCGTTCAGTCCGGGCGGCAAGCTCTCTGATTCAATGTCGGTCACAAAGCCGTACTTGTACTCTGACTTTGCCCATGCATCGATCGTGTTCGAAGATTCTGACATGTTGGTTTCCCGGCTTCAAAAGCCTGTGGCTCCATTTCAGCGGAGCGTATTACGACTCGCCATGCCATACGCATGGCACTGTCAATTCCCTATTGGCCTGGCCGGCCGCCTCTATTACATGGTGAAGCTGCTGCCGCATCCGCACGTGCTGGTGGGGTTCGGGTTGTTGAATACAAAACCACGACCCATCAGCTCATCCTTGAAATCAACGGTCGTACCCTCGAGGTACAACAGGCAGCGCGTATCGCAAATCACTTCGACGCCAAAACAATCAAACGACTCATCCGTCTCGGCCTTGGTATCTTCAAGATCCAGGGTGTAGCTGAGCCCTGAGCATCCGCCACCCTTCACGCCCACGCGCAGATAAAACGGCTTGGGCGATTCTGCGTCTTTATTCTGTTGCTCAATGACAGCCTTCACTTCACGTGCTGCTGCTTCTGACAATGAAACACCCATGGGTTCGTCTCCAATCGTAAGTACCGGTTTAATCGCACAACTGATCTACGTTGTCCGCACAGTCGTTTACGGCACAGTCGTTTCCGGCAATCTCGATCTGTACCAATCCACTATCAAACGCTAAATCTGCCACGGACACGCTGGCGAAATAGGTCATCAATCCTCGGTGAACACGCTGCATCGGTTCGCGGATCTTACAACCCGCCAGCAGTTCGCATTCGCCCCCGTCACTCTCCGTCCCGCAGCTGGAAGCATCGCCGTTGCCGTTGCCGTTGCCGTTCTCGTGCGAGCCGTTCGACACCTGCACAAATGACCGCGACGCGGATGCATCAACGACCGCACCCGCATCGATCGATCCGGAGCCGTCGCAACAGGGTGTCAGACGAACATCGCCCTCGATCGCCTCGATCACGTCTGCAAGCGTGATCATGGTCGGCGGCCGCGACAAGGAGTAGCCGCCCCGTGCCCCCTTCCGGGAGGTCACAAGGCCGTGACGCTGGAGCCGGTGAAGGACGTTGGTCAGGACCGGCACGCGTATGCCAACTTCTGCCGCCAACCCCCGCGCGCTGATCGTCCGACGACCGTTGCGGGCTAGTTCCGCCATGGCCACCAGGGCATAATCACATTTGCGGGTCAGCGAAAGCATCAGTATCAGTCCTCGCAGGAGTATATATGACCATATTGGTAAAACTTCAATGCCAATTGCCTACCAAATCGGTCATATTTTGAGATTACTTTATCAGAGCCCTTTCTTATTAATTATCGGACGTCCCCCTTCGCCGCGCGAATCGACCGCACTCGCTCGGATCGGGACCTTGACCCGTTGAATGTTGGTGGTTGTGATGCAGAGCAGGCACGAGTGGGTATGGCATGCGCCTGACCGGTATTGGAAAGGACCATGCCCCGACGTGAATACGAGGGAGATCGAGATCATGACGCGCTCGGACGGGCACGAAGCCCATGACCCCGCCTCAACCGGCGGTTCGACCAACCGCCTCGGATGGTATCAGAATTGGCGGGAGCGACATCAACACCCGGTCTCGTTCGGGCTTCACCTCATCGCGATCCCCCTGATGCCGCTGGCCGGCGTCCTGGTCGTTATTCAGTTGATGGAGGGGGCGTGGCACTTATGGTGGCGCCCGCTGGCACTACTCATCGTCAGCTACGTCATCCAATGGATCGGGCACCTGATCGAAGGCAATGACATGGGCGAGTTGATTCTTGTCAAGAAAGCCCTCGGGAAACCCTACATCGCTATCGCGCCCCGTTACCAGGGATGCAGGGATCAGATGACGCCCAGCGGACAGGATGGCTGAGCACGAACCAGTCGTGCGATTCACAGCAAGCGGGAAACGAAAACCCAAACCACGGAACACAGAATGGCGAACAACACGAAGATTCAGGGTGTCTCGATTCGCAGTGCATCGGCCTCCGACATCGATACCATCGTTCAGTTCAACGCGGCGATGGCACAGGAAACGGAGTATAAGACGCTGGACACGGAGACCCTGCGCGCCGGCGTAACACGAGTCTTGGACGGGGATCGCGGGGCGCAGTACTACGTTGCTGAGCACGAAGGAAAAGTCATCGGACAGTTGATGACCACCAGCGAATGGAGCGATTGGAGAAACGGTTACTTCTGGTGGATCCAGAGCGTCTTCATCGATAGTCAATACCGTCGTCAAGGCGTCTTCAGCGCGCTGTACGCTCACGTTCGCGATCAAGCCAACGCAGCGGAAGACGTGCGAGGGCTACGCCTCTACGTTTTCAACGCGAATCAGCGCGCCATCGACACCTACCGAAAACTGGGCATGGTGGTCACCGATTACCACCTTTGCGAAGAAGAATTCTGAGTCACACAACAAGCGGGACGCTATGCAACCACGGCGACGGAATCATGGTGACGCCGGAATGTCGTCGAACCACCGCCCTTTCCGCTGGCGCAACCGGTCGCCAAAGAGAAAAGGCACGACTGAGAATCGACCGAGACACATATAGAGCCCTGCCAGTCGGAGCATCAGCATCTTCGGCCGAAAGGGAGATGGGCCCTTGAACACGCCATCAGGCTTGACCAGCACCAACGGGTTCCAGCCAATTTCTCCATCCTCCAGAATCAGCCCTTCGTTTCGATACAGTGAAAGATCGCCACTGTACCGTCGAACCGACGCCAGATGTGTCGGGTTGCTCGGATGCACCCAGAGGAACGACTCGTGTATGAGGAGGCGCCCGCCCGGCCGGACATACCCGATGAGCATCTTCAAGAACGACACCGGATCCGGCACATGCTCCAACACGTCGAGGCAGATCACCGCATCAAAATGATTCTGAGGAACCTCTTCCGCCTCACCGAACTGCGTCACCTTCACGTCCGCGTGCTCGAATGCACGTTCAGCAAATCGCCGCGTGAATCCTGGAAGCTCAAAGTAGCTCGCATCCTGTCCCTGCTCTGCCAGGTGAATCGTATCGATGCCCAGGCCGTCGCCGATGTTGAGCACTCGCGCACCGGTTCCGTAGGCAGCATGAACATAGCGGGCACAGGCCTCGCGCATCCAGGCCTTCAACTGGTTGAGATTCCAGATCACCAGCTCAAAAAGAAACGCATCGGTCTCACTGTAGAAGCGCTCCATGCCGTCGCTCCATACGTACGGTTCGACCCCGCGCTGTTTCAGATCGTGCCCGACGTTGAATCCCGGTTGCCGGTACTCGGCACGCAATTGCTCCAGGACGTTGGACTCTGAGCGTCCGGTAAGTTCGGAGATCCAACGCACCACGCGTTGCCCTTCCCGCAAAACAGCTGGCCGATTGTCCATGCGTTTCCTCGCTACATCATGCACGTTGATGCGACGTGGCTGGTTCGCGAACCGAACCGCCACTCGTCATCGTCATCGAAATTCGATTCAGATCATGCCGTCGATCTCGAATCGCCCGGGGGCATGCCCCCGTTGCCGCCATTCTCCACATTGGAATTTGCTTGTCACGTGGTGGCGGGACACTTGGGTTTTGCTAGTATTCGCACCCATGGCGCGTGCTGATGAAGAAATGAACATTATTGTTTTTGTCGATTCGTTTTTGGAAACGAGCGGTGTCGGAACCTACTACCGCACACTGCTTGACTGGTGCGAGGGGCAAGATGGGGTCTCTATGACCGTCGTCTGTCCCGACCCCGCGGGTGCACAGGATTACCCGGTGACGGACCATGTCATCGCCATCCGCCCTCACTTTCGATGCCGGTTCCCCATCTACCCCGACGTCACCGTCGGGCATTACCCAGCGAATCGCCTGCGTCGAATCATCGAAGAAACACCATCGCCGAAAGTGGTCCATATCGCCTCGTCGGGCCCCCTGGGTATGGCGGCTGCGCGCGTTGCCCGCCGGCTGAAGACCCCCATGGTCGGTTGCTATCACACCGATATGCAGGCTCGCGGACGGGTGTACGGCAGACGGTGGTTCGGCCGTGCCGGTGAGTGGGTTGGCGAGGTCGCGACGCAAATCGGTGACAAACTTGCCTACGGCGGCTGTGAAGGTCTGTATGCGCCCAGCGCGACTGCCATTGCAGCGCCCAAGGCGTTCTACGACGGGAAAACGGAAGTCATCACCAATCCCGTTGACACGCATCGATTCAGACCGTCGGAAAACAAGCAAGGATGGTTTCGAGAGAAATACAAGCGCGACGGTCGAGCCCTGGCGATCGGTGTTGGTCGAATAGCAAAAGAGAAGAGCTTTGACAGGCTCTGTGCATTGCTGGTTCCTGACAAACGCGTCGATCTGGTGCTTGTCGGAGACGGGCCCCAGCTTCCTGAGCTGCAATCGCGCTGGCACGTACCGGCCACGGGCTTTCTCAAAGGCGACGAATTGGTCGAAGCGTACCAGCAAGCCGACCTATACGTGCAGGTTTCCACAAGTGAGACGTTCGGCCTGTGCCTGATCGAAGCCTTAGCATGCGGACTACCGGCTGTCGCGTTGCGGGCACCCGGGCTCACGTCGCAACTGGAACCAGGTTGCGGTGCCGACATCCTCGCCGAGCGCGAACTGCCGACCATGGCGCAACAGTGTGCTGACTTGGCAACTGACGAGTCCCGGTATTCGAAGTACGCCGAGGAAGGTCGGGCCTACGCCATGCGTTGTGGTACCGAAGGCGTCCTTCCCAAACTGCTAGCCTTCCATACCCAGTACGCCCGATAGCGGCTTACCCGCCTTGGGCGGCCTCATGTATGCGGCACAAGCGAACGAGTAGCGACTTCAAATCCGCCAATGGGAAGACGGTCGCAGGATCACTCTTGGCATGCGGCGGATCGTCATGGACTTCCATGAATAGTCCGTCCGCACCCGCGGCCAGCGCTGCCCCTGCCAATGTTCCGGCGAATTCGCGCCGTCCGCCACTCTGTGTTCCTGCTGCTCCCGGCATCTGGCAACTATGCGTCGCATCATAAATGACCGGTGCGAACGCCTTCATCCGTGGAAGCGAGGTCATGTCATTCACCAGTTGGTTGTAACCGAAGAATGTTCCCCGCTCGGTCAGAAGATAATTGGTGCAACCGGCTTGCGAGAGCTTCTGCGTGACGTTGCTCATCTCCTCAGGGGACATGAACTGCCCCTTCTTCACGTTGACGCATCGCCCGGTTGTTGCGGCCGCGACAAGGAGATCGGTTTGACGGCAGAGAAACGCTGGAATCTGCAGGCAGTCCAGCACCTCCCCTGCAGCTGTTGCTTGCTCAGGTGCGTGAATATCCGACAGAATCGGCAAGCCGCATTCAGCACGAACATCAGCGAGAATGGCCAGGCCTTCGTCAATACCGGGTCCACGGTAACTCGTCATGCTTGACCGATTGGCCTTGTCGAAGCTGGCTTTAAAGATCAGTGGAACGTGCAGCTCTTCACAGATTTCCTGAATAGCTGCTGCCAGACGCAATGTATGATCGCGGGATTCGATCACGCACGGTCCCGCAATGAGTGGAAACGAACCAGTTGCGACGGGAAACGTGATATCGCCGATCTTCGCATTCATATATGAAACCTCATTGTCTGGTAGCCAAACGTCAAAAATCCGTGGCTTCAACGTCATCCCATGACGCCGTGCAGCCCTCGTCGAATCCGCGAATTCGGATGACGAAGCGCAGTTGCAACCTTATTGAGGTGCCACATCCCGGTCAATTGCAAGGAACGGTACAAAAGGCGCCAACGCAGTCGCGTGATTGTGAATTGTCTCCGCATGCTTCGGGAAGGAAGACCTTTGACAGACAGTTACAGAGCACCGAAAATAAAGGTTCGTTCATGGAGTTTCTCGTTCACGGATGAGCCCGAGTTCCCTATGCCGCAACGTAAGAAAAAGACGTCGAAGCCAGCCCTGCCATCCCCCTACAAAGAGCGTCTTCAGCGACTCAAACGAAGCCTGAAGAAACAGGACATTGATGGCGCTTTGATTACCAACCGAACAGATTATCGATATCTGACCGGCTTTACGGGGGAAGACTCCGCGGTACTTGTCACACCCAAAACCGTCATGGCTATTTCAGACGGCCGTTTCGAGGTGGCCCTTGCGCAGGAAGCGTCATGGATGGAGACAACCATGCGTTCCGGCTTGCTCGATCACGAAATCGCCCGCGTCTGCCAGTCGATGGGGCTTACCCGTGTTGGCTTTCAGAGTCGGCATGTCAGCGTCGCGTCGCTGGCGTCCATCAAGAAAAAGAGTCGGTCGACCAAGTTCTCGCCGCTCGATTCGACACTGTTGGACATGCGGAAGGTCAAAGACGATCTGGAAATGCGAACGCTGCGAAAAGCAGTGAAGATCGCTGAGGCGTCGTTTCTGGCCTTGCGCGAGCAGCTTCGAATCGGCGACACGGAGCAGCAGATCGCCGCCCGGCTCGAGTTCGAAATGAAAAGTCGTGGAGCCGACGGCATCTCCTTTCCCACCATCGTGGCAGAGGGACCGAACGCGGCACTGCCCCATGCACACCCCGGCCGCCGGAAGATCAAGAAAGGCAGCGCTCTCCTGATCGACTGGGGTGCTCGAGTCAACGGCTATTGCAGTGATTTGACCCGGGTCCTCTTCGTCGGTAGCATTCCGGCGAAAATAGGTGAAGTTTACCAAACTGTTTTGACCGCGCAACTCCGTGCGATCAAAGCCGTCAAAGCCGGAGCACCGCTGTCGTCTGTCGATGCTGCGGCTCGTGGCTTCATCGCAGATGCCGGCTATGCGAGTCGATTCAATCACGGTCTTGGCCATGGGCTGGGACTTGACGTTCACGAATCGCCGCGTATCAGTTGGCAATCGGACGACCCCTTGCACGCAGGTGAAGTCGTCACCATAGAGCCGGGTATTTACCTTCCGGGCGTTGGCGGCGTGCGAATTGAAGATGATGTCTTGGTCACCCGCACCGGTTGTCGGGTACTAAGCAAACTTTCGAAGTCGCTGGACGATGCCGTGGTCAAAATCGGCAGACGGTAGCGAACAGGATTGTAAGCACCGCATGCTGTTCGGATCATGCCGTTGCGTTGGAATCAAGGTCGGGTTTTCAGGCCAATCGTGGTTGATCGCCCGGATTCATGCGACACGCAACATGCAACAACCCGACAGCAGGCAGCACACATAGATAGATTGGAGTCTACACCTTGCTCGATGTAGATAAGATTCGACAGCTCGTTGAAATGATGGTCGACAATGACCTGGTTGAAATCTCACTTCGTGACGGCGAACAGGAAGTAAACCTTCGGCGACCGAATGCAAATATGGCAATTGCAATGCCGCAACTGGAAACGGTTGTGAGCCCGGAAGTCGAGCGTCAACCGGCCGCCGCACCGGCGGCACAGGAAGCGGCACCTGCGCCGGCTCCGGCACCGGCCGATGACTCTGAATTGGTTGAAATCACGTCGCCGATGGTTGGAACGTTTTATGCTGGTTCCGACCCGGACGCACCGCCCTACATCACCATCGGTGATGTCGTTCATCCAGGTAGCGTCCTTTGCATCCTTGAGGCCATGAAGGTCTTCAATGAGATCAAGGCGGAATTGTCGGGCAAGATCGAACGAATTCTGGTTAAGAATTCGGAAGCCGTTGAATACGGTCAGCCCTTGTTCATGCTGCGACCCATGTAAGCAAATTGCCGGATCCGGTTTTGATCGGTTCCTCGCGCGTTCGAAAGCCATACTCCATGTTCAGACGGATATTGATCGCCAATCGGGGTGAAATCGCCCTTCGCGTACTTCGCGCATGCCGCGAACTCGGATGCGAAACCGTGTGCGTGTTTTCGGAAGAAGACCGCGGCGCCCCCTACCTCGATCTGGCAGACCGCGCTATCTGCATCGGTGGAAGCGCTCCCAAAGACAGTTATCTCAAGAGTGATCGGATCATTGCCGCCGCTGAAATCACCGGCGCCGATGCCATTCACCCCGGCTACGGTTTCCTGAGCGAGAACGCTCAGTTCGCCGAGAAGGTTCGTGCCAGCAAGATTGAGTTCATTGGACCGCAGGCCGAGACCATGCGTGCTGTGGGTGACAAGAACTCCGCCCGCGCGTTAGCCAAGAAAGCGAGAGTCCCGGTTGTCCCCGGCTCAGACGGCTTGCTCGACTCCGAGTTTGATCCGAAGACGGTCGGTGAAGCGATCGGCTTCCCGTTGATGATCAAGGCGACGGCCGGTGGCGGTGGGCGTGGTATGCGTGTGGTCCGCAAAGAGGAAGAGTTCCTCGACGCGGTCAAGCAGGCGCGTCAGGAAGCACAAAACGCGTTCAACAACTCCGATGTATACGTGGAAAAGCTGATCATGAATCCACGTCACGTCGAAGTGCAGATCATGGCTGACACGCATGGTCGTGTTATTCACCTCGGTGAGCGCGATTGCACGACGCAACGTCGTCACCAGAAGCTGATTGAGGAATCGCCCTCTCCATCCATTGACCCGCGTACCCGGCGCGATCTTTGCGCGTCAGCGGTGAAACTCGCCAAGCAGGCCAAGTACTCCGGTGCAGGCACGGTAGAGTTTCTTGTGGATGAACGCGGAAAGTACTATTTCATCGAGGTAAACGCACGCATCCAGGTCGAGCATCCGGTATCCGAGATGGTCTCCGGTATTGACCTGATCAAAGCACAGATTCTTGCCGCGGCAGGCGAACCTCTGGAATTCACCCAACGTGCGATCAAGTTTGAAGGGCATGCGCTCGAATGCCGTATCAACGCGGAGGATGCCGACGCCAACTTCCGCCCGAGCCCCGGGCCGGTCACCAAGTTCCGTCCCCCGGGAGGTTTTGGTGTTCGCGTCGACACGTATGTTCACGAAGGTGGGCGCGTCTCACCATACTACGATTCGCTGATTGCCAAGGTCATCGTTCATCAGCCCACAAGGATCGAAGCGATCCGAAGCATGCAACGTTGCCTGAGCGAGTTCAAGGTCGAGCCGATCAAGACGACAATCCCGTTCTTGAAGCGTATTCTCGATCACCCTGACTTCCTCGAAGGAAAGTTCCATACCGACTTCCTGGACCGAGCCTTCCTCGAACCGGTATAACGGGCGATCCCGACAGCCAGCTCCGGCGTCATCATGAGTTGACGCCGTGGGCACCCGGTGACATGGGAACCTGTGTCACACGACGTCAGCGCTATGCAGCAGCTTCGTCATTTCGCTGTCGTGCAAGCCGCAGCGAGTTCATCACCACCGAAATCGACGACACCATCATCAGTGCCGCCGCCAGTCCCGGTGGCACCCACCCCATCGCAGCAGCCGGTAGCGCCGTCAGATTGTAGCCGAAAGCCCACAGCAGATTCTGCCGGATCACCCGAACCGCCGCCCGCGCTTGACTGATCAAGACAACCAACGTCTGCAAGCGGGTTCCAAGAATCGACACCGACGCCGACGACGATGCCAGTTCTGTCGCATTCGCCATAACGATTCCCAGGTCCGCTTCTGCCAGAGCCGGCCCGTCATTCACACCATCACCAACGAATCCAAGGGAACCATAGCGTTCGCGAAATGCCTTGACGGTCTGCACTTTCTGCATCGGGTCTTTCTGCGCTTCGACATGGTCGATACCCGCCTGCTCAGCCACTTTTGCAGCGGCGTCCCGAGCATCGCCGGTCACCATGACCGACGCCACGCCCATGGCACGCAGTTGTTGAATTGCGTCGTGCGCGTCGGCACGCACCGATTCACGGAACTCGATCACGCCAAGCAAGCTCCCGTCCAGGCCAACAAACGTCCTTGTTATCTCGGCCTGGACTCCGTCAGCTTGGTGTTGGTTAGCATGGTGTTCAGCGGCGGCAGAATTGAACTCGCCGTTGACGGTGATACCGTTCGATTCCAGGTACGCGCGTGACCCGACGACGATGCGGTGCCCATCCCATGTTGCAGCGCAACCGGCACCTGGCACGGACTCAAAGTCGCTGATCATATCAAGCCCGACAACAGGCACCTCGTGATCCCTCTGTCGAACAACCGCGTGCGCCATGGGATGATCGACAAACTGCTCAACAACGGCGGCGAGGTTGATCACATCAGCCGGGGTATCAAAACCGGCGATCGGATGAACGACTTTCACGTCACCGACCTCGGGAACGCCAAGGGTCAAGGTTCCGGTCTTGTCAAAGAGGATGCACTGAATCTCTGCCGCCACCTCCCATGCACTCGCCTGCCTGAAGAAGATACCCGACCGCGCGGCAACACTTGATGCGATCATGATGGCAGTCGGTGTTGCCAACCCCATGGCGCAGGGGCATGCAATCACCAGGACCGCAATCATCCGCGACAACGCTTCCGATGACGAGGAGCCCATCAGCAGGTTGATCACAAGTGCCAGCAGGGCGCAAGAGACGACGATTGGCACAAGAATGCCTGCAAATCGATCGGCGATGCGTTGCCAATTTGTTTTTCCCTGCTGCGAGTTTTCAATTGCCGCAGCGATTCGTCCCATCAGGGAATCACGACCGACGGCGGTGGCTGTGATTTCCAGCAGGCCATCTGTTACGCGTGCGCCTGAAATAACGGCATCGCCCTCCCGTGCCGGATAGGCAAAAGGCTCGCCGGTCATCACGCTTTTCTCCACCAGCGCCTGCCCTTTCGTAACGTTACCGTCCACGGGGATTGTCGATCCGGCAGACACGGCAAGCCGGTCTCCCACCTGAACATCGACAAGCTTGACTTGCTCGGTTCCCTTTTCGGCAATTCGCGTAACGGTGTGAGGAAGTTGGCCGGCGGCTTTCTCATTCTCGACAAACGCCCGCCGCCGCGCAGCCAATTCGATGTATCGCCCCAGCGCGATGAACAGAACGATCATGGCCACAGCATGAAAATGACACAAATCAACGGCTGCAGAAAGCAATCCCCACACGCTTCCCAGGAACGCGGCCGTCAATCCCAACGACACGAGAAGATCCATGTTGGGGGTGCGAAACCACATCGCCCGCAATCCGCCGACGAGAATCGGAGCGCCGGCCGGCGACAACAGGAGCACAACACAGAGGATTCCCTGAAGTGTTGCCGGCCACACAAGGCTCGCATTTCCTCCGGTGGTCAGAAACGGGCCAAGATAATGAAGTCCGATGATGGGGAAGCCCGTACTCAAGGCATGAACGAAAGCCTGGCGTTGCTCACGGAGCTTCTCTTCATGGGCGCGATCTTCGGGGGTCTGCTGTTTTCCCGGATGCAGGACGTAGCCGTCGTATCCGGCGAGGCGAATGGCTTCAAGAAGGGTTCCACCGGTCACGGCGGGTTGTGTCCCGGGTTCGACGAGCGCCATTTCCGTCGTGAGATTGACCGATGCACGCTTGACGCCTTCCACCGTCTGCAAAGCAGATTCGACGCGTGAAACGCATCCACCACACGACATTCCCTCAATGTGAATTCTTATGGGCTTCATCAGGGCTCATCGCCAATACGGATTCATGATTCAAAACAACCGACATCCTGTCACCAGGACTTTGCGACAAACATCCTCTGGGAACGCGGCAAACTATGTCGATCGGACAACCGTATTATAATGGTCCTCGGGACGATCGTCGCCGCTTGAGGGTCGTCGCCGCTTGAGACATGAGAGGCCGAACTGATGAAAGTAGTTCTCGCACAGACCAATCCGCTGGTTGGTGCCATCGGGCGTAACGCAGAGCAGATCGTGGAGATGATTGCCGCGAGTGAGAGCGCCGGTGCCGATCTCGTCGTTTTTCCCGAGCTGGCGGTTTTCGGTTATCCACCGAAGGATCTCCTGATGCGTGAGGAGATGATTCGGGACAATCTCGAGGCATTGGATCGTATTGCTCAGGCATGCACGCAAACGACCGCCATTGTCGGTTATGTGCAACCGGTTCCGGATCAGTCAGGCAAGGGCATCTATAACGCGGCGGCGGTTTGTCGCGAAGGCAAAGTCGTGACCTGGTATGCCAAACGCCTCTTGCCAACGTACGACGTATTTGACGAAGCACGTTACTTCAGCTCCGGCGATCGCACCTGCGTGGTGCCGCTACCTGTCGGGCAGGATGGACGGCCACTGAAGGTGGGACTCACGATTTGTGAAGATATCTGGAACGACGCCCAGTTTGGTGGACGGCCGGTTTACGGACTTGACCCACTGACAGAAACCGTCCGAGACGGCGCGGAGTGGATCGTCAACGTCGGTGCGTCACCATTCGTAGCTGGTAAGCAGAACCTTAGAACAGAAATATTTGGTTCGCAGGTGACAAGGTTGAACGTGCCACTGATTTCCGTCAATCAAGTCGGCGGCAATGATGACTTGCTGTTCGATGGTGCCAGTTTTCTTCTCGACGGCACCGGCAAGGTCCTTGCGCAGGCGCCTGCATTCGAAGAGTCGCTGCTAACGGTCGACGTTGAAAATCCGACATCAAGTGATGTTACACCCTATCCTGATCGCCTCGAGAGTATTCGACTGGGCCTGGCGACCGGTATCCGCGATTATCTTCACAAGTGCGGGTTCAAGCAGGCGCTTGTCGGACTCTCGGGTGGTATTGACTCGGCGGTCACCGCCGCGATCGCTGCTGACGCTCTTGGTGCAGGCAACGTGTTCGGCGTCGCCATGCCTTCGCGTTTCAGCAGTGATCATAGTATCGAGGATGCCACGACATTGGCTGAGCGTCTCGGCATTCACTTTGACCTCATTTCGATTGAGAATATCCACAACATCTTCGAGAACGTGATGAAGCCTCATTTCGAAGGCTTCGAGGAGGACATTACCGAAGAAAACATGCAGGCTCGCATTCGCGGTGTGATCTTGATGGCATTGTCCAACAAGCACGGCCGACTCCTGCTCACGACAGGGAACAAGAGTGAGATGGCTGTCGGTTACTGCACCCTCTACGGCGACATGTGCGGAGGACTCTCCGTCTTGAGCGATGTTCCCAAAACGACGGTTTACGAACTTGCCACGCACATCAATGAGCGAGCCGGACGACCACTCATACCGGAGCGTACAATCAACAAGCCACCTTCTGCGGAGCTCCGCGAAGATCAGCAAGACTCAGACAGCCTGCCCCCCTATGAATTGCTGGATACGATTCTTCAGCATTATGTCGAAGAAGACTGGTCGGTTTCGCGAATGATTGATGCGGGCCTGCCTGCCGCGACGGTGCAACAGATCGTTCGGCTGGTTGACCGCAATGAGTACAAGCGGCAACAGGCCGCGATCGGGATTAAGGTCACCAGTCGCGCCTTTGGATCTGGACGGCGCATGCCGGTGGCGGCACGCTACTGATTCGACGCGAAAGTACCGGTCAGCGCAAACGCCCCGGTACCTCCGGGGCATGCTTCGTATCCATGTGTTCCGTTATTCGGCAGCGGTATCAAGTTCGAGAAGTTTCGCGGCGTGCTCAAAGCACTCTTCTGACATTTCCAGAAGCATGGGCTTCAGCGAATCGACTTGTGTATGTGTTCGCCAGGCGCCGTAGAATCGGCCGGTCAGACGTTCGGAATCATGTATCATCTTCAACGCTCGATCAATTGACGCGCCGTCGGATAGATCGAGCATACGCGGTCCTACGATGATTAAGTCTTTGTCCTCCGGCGTGAGGACAAAGTCACTTCCGGGATACTCCCTGTCCATGATTTCCTGAAGGATCTGGTGGTGCCCGTTTTCTTCATCAGCCATCTCCAGAAAGACGGCGCGCAGCGACTCGTTCGACACTTTCTCTGCAAGAACACGGTAGCGATAAGACGCCACCGACTCGCCATACATGCCGATCGCCATCGCCTTTTCGGGCGATAGCGCAGCTACTTTGTCATCATAAGCATCAGACACGCCGGGAGTGTAAATGAAGCGTGACCTTCTCGCAACCATGATCGGACGTCGCGCCAATGGCCCGGCTTCAGACAAATACATTTGCTTCCATGTCATCACGCCCGCCAGTCACGTCAACGTCCGACAAGTAACGGTTGTTCTCGCCCGGCGGTACTATCGCAGGTTGGCTGACGTTACGGCCATCACCGATAATCGTGGCCGCCACGGTCAGGCACGCCCCACCTCTTGAGACGTTCATTCAGGTAAACAGCCTTGTTTACCAAATTCTATACTTGGAGCAGATGAGTTGTGATGCCGCAACGCACCGATCCGGGGCCGCGTGATCATGACGCAGCGAGGGAAGGGAAGCGACAGATGAATTGTGAAACAAGGGCACGGGAGGGTTCTTCCCTCGTGCATATTCGCCCACCAGGCACCAACGACGTGTGCGGCACCTGGGTCCTATGCGACCAGGACGGCGTACGTTTGGCGGGTCACATTGAACCGCTGCATCGTTCATCTGCCGACAAGCTGTTTTCGGCCGCCGAGAAGACAAAAGAACCGGCATTCGACAGCTCAAACAACTGGGAACAACTGAGGCACGCACTCCAGGACCAGGGATCACCGATCGTTGTCGACATCACGGTCGGCACGGCGATGCAATCCTGGATGATTGCGACATGGCCACACTCGGAATCGCTTTACCTCTGTTTGCCATGTTCGCGGTCCGATGCAGACACCACATTCAATGCGGCCGCCATGTCTCTACTGGGGCGACAGACCGCACAAGTCGTTCATGAATTGAACAACACACTCGATGGAATTCTGCGCTACGTCAATCTGTCTTTGCGAGCAGCGGAATCGGACGCACCTCCCTCGGTCGCGCAGTACCTTCAGGAATCCCGCGCCGGACTCCATCGCATGGTGGACATCATCAGTGATTTGCTTGCGTTCTCCCGCCGTTCGCAGGATCAGTCGCCCCCGGAACAAGTCAA
>JBMYUM010000008.1:0-28753 GCA_049605375.1 Phycisphaerae bacterium
ATGGAATTTGTTGATGGCCTGGAACTTCACACCTATGCGCAACAGCAGGATTTGCCCTTGCGCCACAAACTGGAACTGGTGGCACAAATCTGCGACGCCGTACAACACGCCCATACCAAGGGTGTCATCCATCGCGATCTGAAACCGCAGAATATCCTGATCGAAAGTGATTCAAACGGTTCGCTGCCCAAACCAAGAGTGCTCGACTTCGGTGTGGCCAGAGTGACGGACGTCGACGTTCGAGCGGCAACCCTTCAAACGGATGTTGGCCAGTTGATCGGCACACTCGCGTACATGAGTCCGGAACAGGTCACGGGCGACTCACGATCCATCGACACCCGCTCTGACGTCTATTCACTGGGCGTCATACTCTTCGAACTGCTTTCCGGACATCTACCACTCAATGTCCGCGGTCGCTCGTTACCAGAAGCCGTACGCATGATCAAGGAAGAACCGGCATCGACCATCGTGACCTACAACGCCTCTTTGCGGGGTGATATCGATACGATCGTACGAAAAGCACTGGAGAAAGACCGCGAGCAACGATACGGAACCGCTGCGGAATTCGCCGCCGACATCAGACGCTTCCTGAAGAACGAACCAGTCACCGCCCGACCGCCAAGCACCCTCTACCAACTGACGAAGTTTGCACGTAGAAACCGAGCCTTGATCGGTGGTTTGGCGGCTACGATACTCGCACTTGTCGTCGGACTCACGCTCGCATTGTTCAGTCTCCTCGAAGCCAATCGCCAACGAGACCAGAAGCAGATCGCGTTGGAACAGAAGGAAGTCGCGCTCTCCGAGTCGTATGAAGTAAGTCGCTTCTTCAACGAAATGTTCAAGTATGCGACGCCGACCGAACTTGGAAAAGACGTACCGGCAAGGCAGATTCTCGACAAGGCAGCCATCGAAGTCGAAACCCAGTTTGCCGATCAACCCATTCTGGAAGCTCGCGTCCGCACAACACTGGGATCGATATTCGTCACACTGAGTGAATACGACAAGGCTGCGACACAACTCGACCGGGCCGAAGAAATCTGGGATTCGCTGCCAGCTCGATACATCAACGAGAAACTGAAAAACAAGATCAACAAGGCCACACTATTGTTCTATACGCAGGAAATGCAGTCGTCACTGAAATACTACGATGACGTCATCGCACAACTTCAACAGCAGAATGCCGCTGTCCCGGACGACGATCTCGACATCGACACATTGAAGGCAAAACGCGCGTTCACCGCTTTACGCGCCGGACGGTACGAAGAGGCCAGGACCGGATTCGAGCAAAGCACGAACTCGCTCCTCGCACGATGGGGAGCAGACGCAGAGACTACGATCAACGCCGAGTCGCTCTACGCCGAATTTCTGTCGGTCAGAGGCGACAAACGCGCGGAACCGCTCTATCGCGATCTGATCGAACGCGCCGGTAGAGTATTCGGAATCGACCACCCCGAGACCATCCTGTTGAAGGGCAATCTTGCAGCATGCCTGCGCGGTCAGAATCGATTTGAGGAATCGCTCGAATTACTGAACGAAGTCTACGCCTCACAGAAAGAGATCCTCGGAGAAAGTCATCGTCAGACGTTAATCTCAGCAAGCAGTCTGGGACAGGCCATGGCCACAGCTGGACAGATCGATCGAGCATCAGAACTCGTCGAGTCCGCCATCACCGTCTCAAATGCCTCACATGGTGAATCTTCACCCACCACACGATTCCTCACGTTTGCTCTCGGAGCCATCCTGTCCAAAGGCGATGACAAGGAAAAAGCAGCGCGTGTATTGAAAAACGCGGTCGATTTATTTCAGCGCGAAGAAGGCCCCAACGCCGTCTCAACACTCCGGGCCGAGACAGAACTGATGAACCACTACCTCAGCAGCAAACAGCCCAAAAACGCGGCAGCACTGGGCCAAAAGATAATGGAAAGGCTGCTCGAAACTTCACAGGAAAACGATCCACGACTCTACAAACTTCGGTACGATCTGGCACGCGCCTACATGGGCTCCGGTAGACTCGAAGAGGCAGAAGATATGCTGTTGCTCGCCGCGGAAGAGGCTTCGCCGTTGTGGCTCGCCGCCATCAAACGACGACTTGTCGCCCTCTATGATTTCCAGGGGCGATCGGAAGAAGCCGATAAGTGGCGCGCGAAACCCAAGGACTGACCAACCGTACTGCTGCAGGTAATGACGACGGCAGGCTGGACGGATACGAAGAATGGTCACGCCAAAGCAACATCAGAAGGTCCGCGAAATACTGGCGAGCCTGGAGACAGTATCGCAGGAACGACTACTGGCCGAATTGGAACAGCTCTGCCAGGGCGATCAGGAACTCTGCCGTGAAGTCTTGTCGCTACTGAATTTCCGAAACGCATGCGACGGTGATCTCATCGATGCCGTGGAGCAAGGCGATATAACACCGCTCATCCTTGGCAACCTGCTCGCGAATGAGTCGACAGAGCAGCCGCACCACACAAAGCCACAAGCAGGAGATCCTTAACAGCGCGTTGAAGAAGTGCTTTGCGTCCGAAAGCGAGGGATTTCGTTCCCAAGGGAGGCAGCAGAACGTAAGCAATCAGGAGATTCGCTGGAGTTTTGCGAACGAACCGTGGGGGCGAAAGCACCGCTACAGGACCAAATGACTTTTTCAGCGGGCTGTTGCACCATCCGCAATTTATGCCACGGTAAGGATCGCTGCGGCAATTCTCATGGAGGGGAGAAGGATGATCACACGCACACTGCTGACCGTTGCTCTGTGGACTGCATGCCTTGCCTGCCTCGTCGTCGTCGTCAAATCCAACGCCAGCCAACGACAAGCGCATGCACAACATGCGCCCACGCAGCCTGCAACGAATGACTATGCCCCAGCATCGCACTGATGGATGAATCAGCGCCGACGGATCACCATCTGGTTGATCTGATCAATCACAGCCTCTTACGCGAGAACGCCTGCGACACAACCGGTCGACCAACACGCAAGTGCTCCACCCACCATGGCCCGTGGACCGAGCGAGATCAGATCATCACGACGCGTCGGCGCCATACCACCAACACCACCGATCTGAATGCCGATCGAACTGAAGTTTGCAAATCCACACAAAGAGTAGGTGGCCATCAAGATCGATCGCTCCGACATGCCCCCAGTCTGCATTAGTTCGGATAACGAACCGTAGGCAATCAGCTCGTTGGTCGCCATGGCCTTGCCCAGCAGTCCACCGAAGCTGCGGCAATCGGCCCATTCAACACCCATGACCCAGGCCACGGGAGAAAAAATCAATCCAAGAATGCCGTTGAGATCCAACTTCTCTAAGCCGATCAAGTTCACCATCGGCGTAACCCACGACCATTGGCCGATCCCAACCAGCAGCCGATCCACCAGGGCAATCAGGGCGATGAACGCAATCAGCATCGCAAGTACGTTGATGGATAACTCCATCCCTTTGCCTGCCCCTTTTGTCACGGCATCCACCAGGCTCTTCGTTTCGCGAGGCATATCGACCGTGATGTGCCCCGATGTTTTCGGGGTGTCGACTTCCGGAACCATGACCTTGGCCATGACGAATGCGGCCGGCGCCGACATCAGGCACGCCGTGAGAAGATGCCGGGCGGTTGCGACCGCCTGCTCCGGATCGCCGCTAGATAGTATGCTGATGTAGACAGCCATTACACCGGTGGCAATCGTGGCAAAACCCCCGGTCATGAGTGCCATGAGCTCGGAACGCGTCATGTCGGGAATGTATGGTCTGACCATCAGCGGCGCTTCCGTCTGACCAAAGAAGACATTCGCTGCGCCGGCGAAACTCTCGGCTCCGCTGACGCCCAGCGTCCGTGTCATGGTCCAGGCCATGACCGATACGACGCGCTGCAACACGCCGTAGTGATATCCGATTGATGAGATGGTGGCGACGAGAATGATCGTCGTCATGATCTTGATACCGACAATGGCAGGCCAGGAAACCGCAGGGTCATTTCCCGCCAACGGGCCAAAGACGATTCGTGCCCCTTCGTCAGCGCCGTACAGAATGAACGTGACAAAGTGACCGATACCGTCAAAAACGGTCCGCCCGGCGGCCGTACGCAGGACGACCCACGCAAGCAGCCACTGCATCAGCATACCCGTCAATACCAACCGTAACGGAAAGCGGCGACGGTCCGTGGAAAGCAACCATGCAAGAAAGACCAGAACGGCAATGCCGAAGACGCCGCGCAGACCAGGCACTATCGCACCTCCGGCGGGGAGGGGTGCGGGGTGAAGTGCTCCTTGCAACGGGGTTCGTAGTCATCGAGACCACCAACCATATGCACGGAATCGACGGGCACCATCCGCTGCGTATAAGGCGAAGGCTGGCCGCAAACGCGACACGGAGCCTGAAGACACACGTCATCGTCGGCTATCGCTGCGAGCTCCGGCATGGGCTCAAACGGCCGCCCCCAGGCGTCATGGGTGATACCAGCAACCAGGACGTGGATACCCCGCGACCGCAGACGGTCCACGATGGGGATCAGCAGCTCTTTGAAGAAATGCCCTTCATCGATGGCAACCAGATCCGCGCCATCCACAAGTGCTTCGATTTCATCCGCATTGCGGGCCCGCAGCGCTTCAAATTTGTCACCACGATGGGTAACAAGATGATCGGCGTCGTAACGGTCATCAATCGAGTGCTTGATTGCAATCACCCGTTTGCCGGCATCGGATTCACGCCGTAACAGCGCAATGGTATGCTCGGTCTTTCCGGCAAACATGGAACCGTGAACAACCGTAAGATGCCCTTTCAGAGTGGTCGTGTTCATGGTGTCTCATTGTGGCGTACAGATCCGGCATCGGCAACCGCCATCCCTCCACCTGTAGGATGGAGAATTCAGGCAGCATCGGAAATCCGAACTGGCGTTACGCTCCCCGACGCCGGCAAGGACAAAGGAGGAGAAACCATGCAGGATGATTCACCTGTCGGCCCGGTCTTGGGAACGCAAGACGGATACGACCGATGGTCAGCCATTTATGACGATGACGGCAATCCCTTGATCGCTGTTGAGGAACCAGTATTCGATCGACTGATTGGCAACGTCGAGAACCTGGATGTCCTCGATGTGGGATGCGGTACCGGTCGACACGCGGTACAACTCGCGCAGCGCGGGGCCCGTGTCACCGCCGTCGATTTTTCAAGTGGCATGCTCGACGTCGCAGAGAAGAAATGGAACGCCGAACGTCATGCAGACGCACCCGGCTCCATTACATTCATCCAACATGATTTGAATCGGGCCCTCGAAGCCGAGAACCTTCCAACGAATGACGGCCGGTATGACCGCGTGGTGTGCGCGCTGGTCCTGGATCATGTACACGACCTCAGCGCATTCTTTTCGCAGCTTCGCGCCAAATGCCGGGACGACGGCGTGATCATTGTCACGGTGATGCATCCAGCCATGTCACTGAAGGGTGTCCGGGCGCGATTCATCGACCCTGACCAGCAGCGTCGCGTTGAGGTGGAGAGTGCAGTCCACACGATCAGCGACTACGTCATGGCCGTTACGCACAATCAGCTTCACATTGTGCAGATAGAAGAACACCCCATGAATCAACAGGTCGCTGACCAGTATCCACGGGGTGCAAAATATCTTCATTGGCCGATCCTGCTGGCTATGTCGCTTTCACGCAAAGCCAACGCGTGACCGGCCGGTCGGCGCCGATACCGCTTACGGCAGCGGGATCTGCGGAAGGATGGAGGGGTCGAAACCGTCACCCGGCAGGATCGCCTCATCCAGCGTACCTTCTTCCAGGCCAAAAGCCTCAAGGCTGCTCTCGCGCAAAATCTCATTGGATGATGAGATGGTGACCGTCACGGTTTCGCCGTCACGAATATTGACCGTGTCGCCTTCGAATTCGCATTGACCACTCAAGCCGCGACGAACATCGTTCAAACTACCCTCGGCGGTTGCCGTGAAGACCAACTCAGATTCTTCAAACCACACGCCGTTCTCGACACCGCAATCCTGACAGAAACTGACGGCCTCAAAACGAACACAAATGAAATCGTCATCTTCCGTAATCAGCACACCCGGGCCGTCCTGGGTCAAGACAAAACCGTTTTCGCCGCATGGATTCTCAAAATCGAGATTCGGAAAGAAGTCTTCCGGATCAAATGGCAATTCTGTCTCGTTGACGAATCCGGCGCAACCGTCCGTCAACGCGAGGCTCCGGTCAAGAAACGGCTCGCGACAGGTAGCGATGTCCGGGTTGAAAAACGATGTTGAGCATTCTTCGACAACGTTGCCGTCAGCATCAATGCGAACGACATCCCTCGGACGCATGTCTTCGTCTGCGGTTTCATCAGACTCGTCGCCGACCGTCGCCTCGTCACACAGAGCGAAACCAAAAAGCACTTTGCCCAGGTTGGAGTCCTCCGGACCAGCCATCGCGCTTCCGGAACTTGTGGTCGCCAGATAGCCCGCAGCCGGCAGTGCTCGAACATTTCGAACACCGCAGTCTGGCGCCTGGCCGAGAAATCCGGCCGACGAACCGGCATCTGCCGGCTCGTCTTCGTCATCAGCCGGACGAATTTCATCGTCTGCATCCGCATCGCCGTCATCGACCATCACGTCGCCATCGGCGTTGTCATCATCGGCGTCCATCCCGCTGCCATCGACACCGGTGGAATCGTCATCGACGAGACCGGACGTCGCCGGATCGTCATCGGTCATCGCTTGCCCGTCACCGGTATTGTCGTCGGTGACCATCGGCGTGCATCCTGCCAGTGCCATCAGGGTAATCGCAGCCAACATCCCCTTCGCTATCCGCCAATCCCCGTTGAAAGTCATAGGTTCTCGTTCCTTTGCTGAATAATTCCATTCGGTGGCCATGCCCGCGCGATTTCGCAACAGGCGTCGAAGTTGGGTAAGTTTGTGCTTTCAGGCGAACGTGTCAAGACAGGCAATTTCCGCCAGCCCGCCCGCATCCATTCGCCGTTCGCCGGATCGGGTGTCTGCCATGGCCAGGCAATCCGCCCGGAGCGTCACGGGCGAACGCCTCCGCCCATCAAGCGGCACGGCTCAACGAGGTTCTCTCAAGAAGAGGGTGTCGAATGTGTTCGTCTGACGTAAGCCGAACTCAGCAGCAAGTACCAACAAACGCGACCAGCAAACGTATTCAGCGGGCTCATTCCTCAGTTTTGATGCAACGCCAGGTGGATAGCGTCGATGCGAGCTCAACACCAGGATCATCCAGAGACGACAAGCGACAGAATGATCGTGAACGGGAAGTCCACCATAGAAGAGTAGCCGATTTTGAGTGCCAAACATATGACACTATTGAGTAGCTGATGGCTTGGCTACGTTCAATATGCCGCCACGACATCATAAACAGGTACACCGTCTTCATCTGATTCCTTCCAGTGTCACAGCAGAGCTTCACGGAACCCGCCATCCCCCCCGGAACCCGCCATCCCCAGCGTATGGCAAGTCAATCGTCCACGGCAGCTCGACTGGCTGAGGCCCATTCCCAGTCCACACCCACTCCCAGTCTACACAGGGACATTTTCGTTGACCCCGCAAGGGCAAATTCGGATAATGAAAATCTGTCAGGATGAACTTCCAGGGCAAACTTTCAAAACGTTCAATCCGGGCGCGCTCCTTGGCATAGACATTCACTGCCGGGACGTTGTTTTGTTCAGGCATGTCAGCGAGGAAGGGAGTGTGAGCATGCATCGGCCTCTTATTGACGTACAGCCCCCCGAACAACCACGCAATACGCATTCGCGAAGAGAGTTCCTTCGAAACCTCGCGTGCGGTGCGGCAGCCTTTGGCTCCTTGACTTCACTAACGCAGCGTTCCCTGGCGTATGAAATCACGCAGCGTATTCGAAAAGTTCGTACCAGTCCGGCCCTGGATCCTCAGTTGCTCGCACTCGTTAACCGAACCTCATTCGGGTTCAGCCGGGCTCAATATGCCATCGCAGACGAAATGGGATACAAGGACTACCTCGAATGGCAGCTTGATTATGAAAATATCGATGACAACGAAACTGACGTAAAGCTCGCGGCATACCCTACGCTGACCATGACATCCCAGGAAATTCGCGACAACTACGATAACGACAGTGACCGCTTCGTTCCGGCACTCGAACTGATGTCCTCGACATTTGAGCGCAGCGCCTACAGTCAGCGACAACTGTTCGAACGTATGGTCGAATTCTGGACAGACCACTTCAGTATCTTCATGGGCGACGATCTTGCACTGTTTCTCAAGACCGCCGATGACCGTGATGTCATCCGACAATACGCGATGACGTCATTCCCAGAACTGCTGAACGCGTCAGCCCGCAGCGCAGCCATGCTTTGGTACCTTGATAACTACATCAACCAAGTCGGACACGCTCAGGAGAACTACTCGCGAGAGTTGATGGAACTTCACACACTGGGAGTGACAGGTCCGTACACACAACAGGACGTTGAAGAAGTAGCGCGATGCCTGACGGGCTGGACGATCTACGACTCCCCCAATTTCGGCAACTTCGCGTTCTGGGGGCCATTCCATGACTATGGAACAAAAGTAGTGCTGGGGCAGGTGATTCCGCCCAACGGCGGTGAAAGTGATGGGCAGACCATTCTCGACATTCTGGCCTATCACCCAAGCACAGCGGCGTTTATTTCTCGCAAGCTATGTGTTCACTTCCTCGGCTACGAACCCGCCGAGAACGTTGTGAGCGGATGCACACAGACCTACCTCGACACCGGCGGCGACATCAAGTCGATGCTGCGTTACATCCTTCGTGAACAGACGATCACCACGTACGCCACGCCGAAACTGAAACGGCCCAATCACCTGCTCGCATCCATGGTCCGTGCAACCGGGGCGACCGCCTTCATCAACAATCCACCCAATTACCCGTTCCTGGGAACACTCCAACTCATGGGCCAGCTCCCTTTCTGGTGGGAACCCCCCAATGGCTACCCCGACTCGCTCGGTGCATGGGTCGGTGGTCAACTTCCACGGTGGCAGGCAGCTTCCTATTTCTTTGACGGTTGGCTGGGAACCACCTATGACCTCAACGGGCTGATCCTGTCAGAGCATGGTCAACAGCCCGGCCAGCAGGCAACGGCAATCGATCGCATACTCACCGGCGGAACTTTCTCGGAGTACGAAATCATCCGCCTGCAAGAATTCCGTGACCAGCAATCGCAACTCGATCCCTGGGCGACAAACGACCTGTTCGGCCTCGCAGCGTCTTGTCCTGGTTTCCAATGGTACTAACAGGGGAGCAAGCAGTTATGAACCCGACGATCCAAACCTCTCGATCCTGCTCCGGCTGCCGCGAATACAGGGAACTCGCACAACAACTCCGGCTTACAGCACCGATCAGTGCCATTCGTATGTCACGGCCACAGGCGCGTGTCCCTCGCGTCGTGCTGAACAACCATTACTCCTCCACGCGCGATGCAATGCTGGTCATTTTTCTGCGGGGTGGCATGGACGGGCTGACGACTGTCGTACCTTATGGCGATCCCAACCTGTACGCGGCGAACTTGAGGCCCAACCTCGCCGTACCACCACCGGGTCAAAACGGCGGCGCAGTGGATCTCGACGGCTTCTTCGGCCTTGCACCCGCAATGAATGCACTGTTGCCAGCCTATCAGAACAATGACCTTCTCATCGTTCACGCTACAGGCTCGCCCGATCCCACACGGTCACACTTTGACGCGTTTCAGTACATGGAGTACGGCATCCCGCTCCAACCTTTGAGTCTCTTCACCGGTTGGCTCGGCCGCCACTTGCAATCAACCCCGCCCATGAGTAACGGGCCTCTACGTGGCGTCGCGCTGAATTACCTCGTCCCCAAAACACTGGCCGGCGCCCCAGGCACACTCCCCATTCCCGATCCGGCAAACTATGCGTTCCCGGGTCGACCAGAGTCATCGCCCCTCAGGGAAGAGGCGTTGACCGATATGGTGGAAGCAACACAGGAGCCAGTGAAGTCGGCGGGCTTGAATACCATGAATACCATCGACCTGCTCGAGTCGATTGACTTCGACAACTACGTGCCTGGCAACGGCGCGGTCTACCCTCAGACCGGCTTCGGCGATGCCGTTCGGTCAGCTGCTGCCCTGATCAAAGCAGAAATCGGCGTAGAAGTAGCCATGGTGGAACTCGGTGGCTGGGACACCCACGCCCAGCAGCAAGGTCAAATCAACAATCTCATGTTTGACCTGTCGCAGGCGATGGCCGCCTTCCATGCCGACACGCAGGATACCGCAAACCCGGTAACGACAATCGCCATGAGCGAATTCGGTCGACGTGCCGATGCCAATGGCAGCGCAGGAACCGACCATGGTCATGGAAACTGCATGATGGTCATGGGATCGGGAATCAATGGAGGCCAGGTCATAGCCGACTGGACGGACAACGCATTGCTCCATCCCGACAATCTTTATCAGGGCGACAGCCTCGACGTCACCATCGACTACCGGGACATCATCGCCGAGATTCTGCAGGAGCGGATGGAAAACATCGACCTCGCATCGGTATTCCCGAACTTCACACCGACCATGCGCGGTGTGACGATCTAGGTCAGCGTCCTGATTGGCCTCGCAGACGGCGAGAGACTGAAATAGGCGCACAAAAAAACCCGCGAAGGCCGCGGGTCGTTCGATGTGCCGTCGCGTTACCACGAAGCACTTCAGAAGTTGGTGCGGACAGGAATGCAGATCAGCCGGCTGACCAATCTCTGTGCCGCGAACGAGGCCGACGGGACTCGAACCCGCAACCACCGGATCGACAGTCCGGTACTCTAACCAATTGAGCTACGGCCCCTTATTCGTATGCGCCCCGGCATGCGATGCACTCATCTGTGCCGGGTCGAGCATTAGTAGCCGAACCATCGGAACACGTCAAGCACTTCACAAGCATGAAATTTGCGACACCGCTGCGGCTTATCGGCTGCTTTTCCCAATCTCACACAACGCCCGCAGAGCGAAGGTTTTACGGGCCCCAACCTTCAGCGACGTCCACCTACGATCCACGCCCAAGACCGGTAATGGCAAAAAAAGACTGCCCATCGCACCGGCGGTACGAACGACAGTCTGAATTCCTGCCTTCAACGGTGTCAGCCGATCCAGCCAGCATGCCATCGCAAAAATGCTGCGTTGCAGAAGTCCCAGCACGCTAAAAATCCCAGCACGCTAGAAAAGCCAGCACTTCCAAAAACCCGGACGCCCTCGAATCGCAAGCACGCCCGAATCGCCGCGACGGGGCCTCTAACCCTGGAACGCGTTCGGGCTGATCTGGTCAACCTTGTCGTCTTCTTTTGCCGCTTCGTCTGCGGTCGGCAGCGGATCCTTCTGCGTATCGATGACCGGCCAGTCACATGAATACTTCGCGTTGATTTCGACATAGCCCTGCCACTTATCCGGCAGGTCTTCTTCAGCGAAAATCGCACTCACCGGACATTCCGGCGGACAAAGGCCGCAGTCAATGCAGGTGTCCGGATCGATCACCAGCATGTTTTCCCCTTCATGGAAGCAATCCACCGGGCAAACAGCCACACAATCCGTGTACTTACACTTAACGCAGGGGTCGGCAACGATATGAGGCATCGGATCCTCTCCAACTCAAGTGGGATGTAACAAATACTCGTATAACCTAGCGTGGTAATCGGCCAAGCGGCGTTGTCAAGGCCAACCCAATCAAAACTCAGGGAATTGGGCGCCGAACCGTCGTAACCATCGCCATCCAACGGCATATTAGACAACTCCGACGCAATCGCCCAGCGCGTTTTTCACAGGCCGATCGAATTCTGAACACAACGACCATTCCATCGCCTGAAAGCAAGACAAACACGAAGAACCGTAGTGCAACAGCACTAAGAAACGCCCGGAGATCGAATCATGCTTTACCCAACCTACCATTCGGATCGCAACCTGACACAAGGTTCGATAATGACTCTCTTGTCGCGCGTAGCCACGACGCATAGCCTGCCGATGCAAGTGAGATGGATCGAACAATCGATCGCAGCATGGAGGCTCGACGCATGGACGCCGGCAGCACACCGGAACCAGGCAGCTCGCGACAAGATACCAGGCCGGAACAACGAGCCGCGGTTACCATGACCGCTGCGCGAACCGTTGCCGGGCTGACCATGGTCTCACGCATCCTCGGGTTGTTCCGCGAATTCGTTCTGGCCAGCTACTTCGGAACGAGCACGGCAGTTTCCGCGTTTCGCCTGGCTTTCATGGTTCCCAATCTCGCCCGCCGACTCTTCGGCGAGGGCGCGTTGTCAGCCGCGCTCATCCCCGTGCTGACCGAGACATTGTCCGCCAGGGGCGAAGCGCCATCGCAACGACTGATCGGCGCTCTCACGGTTCGAGTCGGACTGTTGCTGGCAGGGGTCGTCATCCTGGCGGAGATCGGCCTCGTCATCGCGCGATCCTACACCTCAGACCCCGTATTCGATTTCGCCGTCGTCCTGCTTCCCTACATGCCGCTTATCTGCCTGGTCGCCCTCAACTGCGGCGTTCTTCAGGTTCGGCGGCAGTTCGCCTTGCCCGCGGCACTACCCGTCCTCTTGAACGTCGGCATGATCGGTGCCATCTACCTGGGCGACAGGGTCTGGCACGCGAACCAGACACAGCTCCTCTACTTCGCCAGCGGAGGGGTCCTGGTTTCCGTCGCCCTGCAGTTTGCGATCACCGCCGTGGCCATGCACCGCCAGTCGCTACCTCCACGTTTCACCGGACCTGCTCCGAGCGATGCATTGAACAAGGTCTCCACGATGATGGGTGGCGCAGCAATCGGGCTTTCGGCCGTCCAGATCAACTCACTGTTCGATTACGTGATCGCCTACACGTTTGTCGAAGTCGACGGCGAGCGTGTCGGCCCGGCGGTTCTGGCAACAGCACACTTCCTTTACCAACTGCCCCTTGGTGTTTTCGGCATAGCCATCGCAACTGCCATTTTTCCGTCACTGTCTCTGTTGGCGACAAGACGCGACGAACCCGGTTTTCTTCAGGAACTGGGACGTGGACTACGGACCAGCATGATCATCGCTTTTCCAAGCACAGTCGGCTTGCTCTTCATCGCTGATCCACTGGTCGAAACGCTGTTCGAGCACGGGGAATTCACGTCCGACAGCACGACGCGCGTTGCCGGTGCGTTGATGTTCTATGCGCTGGGACTGCCGGCCTACTTCGCCAATCACGTCCTGACCCGCGCCTATTACGCCCATCAAGACAGCCGCAAGCCCGCACGGATCGCCGTGATCACAGTCGCGATCAACGTCGTCCTGAACCTCATTCTTGTTCAATCCATGGAAGAGTCCGGGTTAGCGCTGGCCACCGCCATCTGCGCCAGCCTGCAGACGCTCGCACTATGGCGCTATCTTCCTGTCAAACACAGTCGCGGCGGGTTTCTGGCCCCCATCATTGGTTTGGTTCGACCTCTCCTGGCGACCGGCGTGATGACCGCCGCGCTCCTCTCACTCTATTACATCCCCTTTGCATACAACATCCTGCTGTCAGCCGGATGGACGGCAACGGTCTTGATGCTGCTGACCGGCGTGATCACCTACCTGGTAGCGGCAAGAATCTTTTGCGCAGCAGAATTCAAAATGCTGACGGGACGTAACCAACAAAAGACGATGTGAGCGCGGAAGCCTACAACGGCTGGTGCCGGTGGTAACGCATGCCAAGGCTGATGATACGCTGTAGCAGTGTTTCATACTTCAAGCCGCCGGCCTCGGCCGAATCAGCGAAGTAGTCGCCGAACTCCAGTTGCGGATTCGGGTTTGGCTCGAGCAGCAGAATCTGATTGCGATCGGTCACGCGAAAGTCCATACGCGCATAACCGGAAAGCCCAAGCAAACGATAGACACGCTTGCTGACTTCCTTCAGCTGACGGAGAATCTCATCGGGAAGGTTGGTCGCACGCTTGCCTTCAATACCACGCGACTTTTGATACGCCGGGTCCCACTTCACCTTTTCCGTCGCGATGCGCGGTGCTCCTTGCGGCAGATTGTGGAAGATCAGTTCCCAGGGCGGAAAGACCGTGAGCCTGTTGTTGCCCAGCACACTGACGTAGATTTCTCGACCGTCGATGTACTCCTCCGCCATGGCATCCGTCCCGATCTCGTTGTGAACAAATTCCACACGCGAAGCCAATTCCTCGTCATTCCGAACAATGGACGCCTGCGAGATACCGACCGATCCATGTTCCGTACTGGATTTCACAAACAACGGATAGGAAAGCTTCTTCGGTACGCGGATGGTTCCCCCCATGCGGAACAGCGCAAACTCAGGCATCTTCACGCGGTGGTAACGCAAAATCTTCTTGATAAGCGTCTTGGACTGCGTCACCATGAGGGCCCGGGCATTGCAACCGGTGTAGGGTGTTTCGACCAACTCAAGGAACCCCAGCACATTCGCTACAAGATCCGCACGTCCTTTGAATTCCTCAAGCAGATTGAAGACGACGTGCGGCTTTCGCTTCCGGAGCTGGTTGCGCAAAACGGTGAAATCGTCGGAAACGGCAAGAGGACGGGCGTCATGGCCGAGGTTGTAGAGTCCAGCGAGGACGTCATACTCCGTCTTCCAGGGCGCCATCTCCTTCTCGCTCAAACCTTCGATTGAATCTGGCGGGACGAAACTCTCGTCCATCAGGACGTCAATGCGGAGGGATCTCATACAGCGATCCGATGGAAGCCGCTGTGCAGGAAGTTCATCGTCTGAACCGTCACCAGCACGATCGCCTCATCACGTGCCAGTTCCGCCGGTTTGTCGAGTCGAAGCTTGAGCTGGCGGCTGCGCTCAATCATCTCACGGAGAACAAGATCAATGGTGTAGTGGTACTCGCCGGTGCCGTCAGCAACCAGCTTGCGGATGTCGGAACGAATGCGGGTCAGGAAACGACTGGCCGGCTCACCCGGACCGTCAGCACTGAACAACTTCAGCAAATCACGATCATAGAATTCCGGATAGAGTGCGCCGTACCGCTCGCGCTTCTGCTCGTAGTACTCGCCCAAGGTCATCTTGACCTGACTCAATGCCTCGGTTCGCTCACGGGTGCGGACCGGCGGCGGCGTATCGGCAATCTCCTTCATGAGCTCATCGACATACAGCAGCTTCTGCATCGCCGGCCAGCCACGATACACCTTCTTCCAATTCGATCCCGGCGTGAGCCAGACCGCAAACGTCTCAGCAAAGTCCTCCGATGGGTGACTCTGGGCGTACCAGTAGTCGAGGTGCAGCACGAAACGCCTGCTGAATGGCTTGGGATGATAATGATCGGGATAAGGCGTAGCCGCTGAACCGAAAATCTCCCGGTATTTGCGTCGTCGCGACAGCCGAAAAGCGTTGTCGATCGCATGACCGAACTCATGCCGCAACAGACGCATGCAGGTGCGACTGGTCCCCCCTTCGACCTCCAGCATCTGGCGTCGCTCCATCCGCTTCAGACGAGGATGCGCCAGGTAAAACGGCAAGGCGACGCCGGGTACACCGTCCGGCGTGAACCACTCCGTCGATAGCCAGAAATGAGGTCGCAGCCGCAGGCCGCGCTCCTTCAGTTCCTTGACCGATCGCGCCAAACAGGATTCCAGTTGCGTGCCCTCAATACGAAGGCCCAGGTCGCACAAGCGGACCCCCAGCAACTCGTCGTCCGAATAGGACTCCCAATGGAGTGAACCATCCAGCGGTGTCTCGGACGCGACACGTCCGACTCGCCGCCGCGCGGGCAACGGCATCGCGCTTCGACGGCCCTGATCAGTGCGGGGAATAACTACGCTACCATCGCCGCGGCCTGCGAGTTGCCCATAACGAGCCTGCACCGATTGGCCAATCGTTTCTTGGTCAGTCGTTTCTTGACCAGTCGCGTCTTGCGCGCCTGGCGATCGACGCGAACGGGTAAGACCGGTGATGCCTTGACCACCGACCACACGCGTTCCTGTCGCCATGGCACGCCGCTTACGGCGCGGACCCCGCTTTCGCGATCCCGACTTTGACGATGATCCTGATTGTCCAGATTTGCCAGAGATAGCCATGACCCGCAGATACTGTGACGAAAACTAGCTTGTCATTCCGACCGTTGCCGAGGGTATCGTGAATCCTGATCGTGGTCCCTTGGCAATCAACAACGAACTGTTCCACTAAAGTATACGGATTGAGCATGCAGTGTCGAACGAAAAGTATGCCATTCACTCAATTCAGACACACGGTGTTGCTTCCACTCAACATCATGGCGCTTGCTTGTTCGCCTGCGCAATTCGTGCGTTGCGCTTCCACATCTCAAGCGTGGCGCGACGACTGGCACTGCCCGCCGTCATACGGTCGTAGTCGTCCGCGTTCCAGTGCTCAATGTCATCCAGATTCGGCCGCGGACCAGGGTCACGAACGGCGTAATCGGAAACATCCGTGCTCGGTATGCGACGATTGTGCGGACACACTTCCTGGCAAATGTCACAACCAAAGACCCAGTCCCCCATGGCCTGCGCAAGGCGTGGAGCAATCGCATCACGGTGCTCGATCGTCAGATAACTAATGCAACGCGATGCATCCATCTGGTACGGCGCAGGAAACGCATCGGTGGGACACGCATCCAGACACGCTGTACACGTGCCACAATGGTCTTCAGCAGGAGCGTCGACCGGCAACGCCAAGGTGGTGATCATCTCCCCAAGGAAGAAGTAACTTCCAAGGGTCTGATTCATAACCAGCGTGTTCTTACCTATCCACCCAACCCCGGCACGAGCGGCGAACTCACGCTCGAGAATCGGTGCGGTATCAACACAGACACGTGTCTCGAATGGCATGTCGATCTCACGATGGAGACGGTCGGCAACACGAAAAATCGCCCGCTTGAGTACTTTGTGGTAGTCACGACCCCACGCATACTTGGCCACACGCCCTGTCTGCGACGACTCACTCGACGACGAAGGGGTCGGCTGGTGGTAGTTCTGCGCGAAAACGACCACGCTCTTCGCACCGTCCAGCAGTCGTTGCGGATCCACGCGCAGGTCCGCATAGCGGTGCAAATAACTCATCTCGCCGGCGTAGCCCTTTGCCAGCCAGTCCCGAAGGAACTCACCACGACCGATAGGCCGCGCGCTGGTAATCCCCACGCCATGAATCCCCTCTTCAGACGCCACCATTATCAGTCGTTCACGTATTTCTTGAGGCGTCATGGAAGTTTGCACTCTTGCGAGACGTTACAGACGATAGAATCAGATGGGCTTGTACACGCCGCTGAACCGCCTTTGGGTGTTTCCCCAGACGCGGTACCACGGCCACTCCCACAACGAGGCTCCGCCCGCGGTCGCGTCGATTGACGTACCCATTCGCGGAAACTCGTTGGCAGGATACGCCGCAGATCACGGTGCCGTACAAGTCACACGATCAGGCATTTCGACGGTCGCTGTTCGACCGAAGCCTGAAAGCGGCGATCGCATTCGCGGCCACCCGCGCCCTGAGCGGTCACCATAAACCGGGTGTTTGACTAGGTCACGTCGGTCAAACGCGCCCATTATAATGGAGAGCTCGCAATTATGTTCAATTTCGACTGGTTTCACGGCTCTCCCTATCACCAGCAGCGCGAAGAAGCCAAATGGCGTTGCGCCTGGTTCAACTTCCCGGACCTTTCCCACGAAGAACTTCTCGAGAGTGAAGAAGTCGAGGAATATCGCGAATCGCTGCTCGTTCGTACTCTGATCTATCTGCGCGATGGTTTCAGCTATGAAATCAAGCAGATCGCTGATGTGGATACGAAATCGCACCTGACCTTTGAATGCGAGCCGGTCGACCACCAGTACAAGGTCGGATCGTTCGTGGTGACCGTCCCGTTCGAAGAAATCGTACGCATTGAGGTCTTCGCCGTGCACCCGGCTTCCAAGCCCGAAGACTTCCCGCAAATCACCGGATTCCATTCACCACCGTCGAACCCCGACCCGCAGCCGGATGGCACGAAACAGTCGGCGCATCAGATCGCGCAAGACCAGAACGCCAAAGAACCTAAGGCCAAGGGTCGGAAACCGGGCGATTGAGAAAGCGCTCACATGAGGACCGAACATGCTCAGATTCGCAATCTGAGCATGATGCGCCTCAATATTCACACCTCCGGAACCGTCCAGCGTTGATCGCCGCGCAAAGGTAGCAAGGCCTCACCATCAAGCGCACAGACCAGGAACCTTGTCCCCATCCGTCCATCTGCCCGATCTTCGGCCGATAAATCCATGTCATCACCGAGCAACAGCTGAAAGCCCGATCGCTTCACACGTTCGAACAGGATGCGGCGAACCCCTCCGTCATGGTCTTGATCGGCCATCATGCTGATATGGAAAGCGAGCACGCCGCCCGCCCTCAGTCGGGAACGGTACAACTCCATCGCATCATCCTTGATCAGATCATCCGAAAACGTATCGCCGGAAAAGGCATCATGCATGATCAGGTCGAATGTTCCGGCATCTTCCAGCGCGAGCCCCTTCAGCCCGTCACCTTCGACGACGACACATTCCCCTCGGCAATCTCGAAGAAATGTAAAGCACGCGGGATCGTTTGCGATGTCGATGACTTGCGGGTCAATCTCGTAGAACGTAAGCGATTGACCGACCTCGACGTAGGGAGCCAGGCAACCGACGCCAAGGCCGATGACACCAACGCGGGCACAGGACTTGTTTCGAACCAATCCCATGACGCTGCCGAAGAGCCCGCCTTCGTGAAAATAACCCGTCGGCAGCGTCTCCTGACCACCCGCAAAGCACTGCAAACCATGCAACGTCCCATCGTGGAGGAAGCAGTGCATACCGGTAGCGGAGTCAACCGTCACACGTTTGGAGCCAAACTCGTTATCAAGTGATCGAATCGTCTGACCCAGCAACCAGCAACTCCGCCATAAAGCCCACTCTGCGGTGGGAAGAACTAGTCGTTGGAGAACGCGTCCTCTAGAGAGCCGTTTCCAACGCGATAGGCCGCAAAGACGGCCAGACCAATAAACAGCAAGTCGATCGGGTCGAATGCCACATCAAAGAATGAACCCGCCACGTCCTTAGCGTATTCCTGCTGAACGCGATCTCGAAATTCAGCGAGCCGCTCCTCCATTTCTTCCTTCAGACGCGCCTCTTCGTTCTTTATCTCAGTAACACGCTGATCACTGGAAAGGCCGTCGACCTCGGCAACCGCCGACGCATGGATCGCCCCCCATTTCTCAGCCTGCTTTTTTACATACGTCTCGTATGCGCGTTCATAGTCTTCAAGATCATAATCCGGTGACGGAACAGCTTCTTCAAGCGCCGACTGCGCCTTCATGTCGACCAGGCGATTGCGAATGTAGGTTTCATCGTTCCACTTTTCGCCGTTCTCCCATGCATCAAGTGCCTGCGCCTGTTCTCGAATGACCTCAGGCGACTCAGCCTTCAACTTTGCCTGCTCTTCGTCATAGGTGCTGGAGTACGACTCATCACCCGGCCCTTTCGCTTCCGCCAGTCGACGGAGCATGGTGTTGTGCGAAGCCAGACGTTCCACCATCTCTTCCACTTCAACCGCTGCAAAGAGCTCCTTGGCCGTGCTGAGCCGCACATCATCCGTCATCTGCTCGGCTTCGCGCCACTTGACCTTACGAATCTTGTTCCACCGCGAACGCATGGCACGGGTTCGTTCGTCATACTTGGCTTCGTCGTATGGTTCATCTTCCGGAACAACCTCATTCGGGGGCGTCTCGGCCTCAAACGCCGCGACCGTCGTCCGGTGAATCACGTAGTTCTTGACGAACTCCGCGTCATCCCACTTTCCACCAGCCTTCCAGGACTTGATCTCGGCCTTCCTCTCGGCAAGTCCGTCTTCATCCAATTCGCTGACGTGCTCGTACTCCCGCTCCCAGATTTTCTCCTGCGCGTCGTAATCAAATGGCGGAATACCACGCAGCACCTGTTCAACGTCCGAAGCATGCGATGCGATTTCGTCCAGGCCTTCCGACTCCACCGTACCGATGGCCGCAATGGAATCCATCTCGTCTTGCAACACCTGAGAGCTGTAGTAAACAAAGACGCTCGCCTTACCGATGACGATTCCCAGAATTGCGATGCCGGCCGCCGTGATGCCCGGCGTAATTCCTTCCCCACGATATCCGATGGCCATACCCAGACCGGACAAGAACCCAAGCCCGATGGCAATGTATGCCACCTCGTACTCCGTTGCGATCAACACGCCGGCCCAAATGGCGGCACCGACCAACGCACCGACAAAACTAAGCGCGCAGCCAATGCCGAATGACCCCACGTTGGCGGCATGCGACTTCAACCCACCACTGCGTTCCGGCTTGGGCGCCTTGGCCGGCCTCTTTTGAATGACCTTGCCTTTGGCTTCGTCATATCCGCAGGAAACACAAAGCACAGCGTCGATCGGCATTTTCTGACCGCAGTTGCTGCAGGCTTTCTTGGTAAGCCCCGACGATTCATCAGCAGCAGCAGCCGACTCCTGCTTGGCAAGATCATCAAGCAATCCGCCGCCGAAAAGATCGTCATCCGCTTCGTCTTCCACGGGTGGAGGAACGGGCTCCGGCTCCGTGATCACGATCACATTCTGGCACTTGGGACACCGACCCTTACGACCGATGGCTGCGCGCGGAACCTTCAGCTTCTCACTGCAAGAAGGGCATGGAATACTAATCGTATCACTGACCGTAGACATGTAGCACCGACCTCTCAACAACACCGGTTGCAAGACGCACGCAACCAGATTCCTCCTCAAACCTGAATCCATCTTACGAATCCCGATTAGCCTTGTGAAGTTTTTTATTGAAGTTACGCTTGATCAGAATAATCAAACGCACCAGAGTGCCATTGATATGCCACAACAGGGGATTTTCCCATGCAGGATGAAGTCAGCTATATCTGCGGATCATGCGGCGAGGAGATCGTGATTCCAATCGATCCGTCGGCTGGGTCGCAGCAACAATATGTCGAAGATTGCCCCGTATGCTGCTGCGCGAACGTCATTTCGGTGTACGACGACGGCGGCGGAGAATGGTCAGCGAACGCGGAGCTGGAATAATTGATGACGAGTTAAGTGATGACGCGTTAATTGTGCCGTGTCTTGGCACGTCGGCGCAGCTCAGCGTCAATAAACGCCTGAATGTCACCATCGAGAATACCCTGCGTATCAGAACTCATGTGGCCGTTACGCGAGTCCTTCACACGCTGCTCCGGATAAAGGAAGTAGCTGCGAATCGCATTCCCCCAGCCAATATCCCCTTTTTCGCTGTAGACTTTTGCCAGCTCAGAGTCGCGTCGGGCCTGCTCCATCTGATAAAGGCGAGACATGAGCATCTTTCTCGCAGTGGCACGGTTCTTATGCTGCGAACGTTCATTCTGACATTGCGCGACCATGTTGGTGGCCAAGTGCGTCAGCCGAACCGCTGAATCCGTCTTGTTGACGTGCTGCCCACCCTTTCCGCTGGCACGGTAGGTATCTTCGCGTACATCATTGTCCCAGTCGATTTCAATTTCGATGTCACCGAGTTCCGGCTGTACATCGACCGATGCAAAACTGGTCTCGCGCTTGCCCTGGGCACTGAAAGGTGAAATACGCACCAGACGGTGAACACCAATCTCACACGACAGCAACCCGTACGCGTATGGACCTTTCACATGCAAACTGCAATGCTGGATGCCGGCCTCTTCCCCCTCACGCATCGCCAGCTCTTCCACATCAAATTCGTTCTTCTCGAAGAAACGAGCGTACAATCGAAGGAGCATCTCGGCCCAGTCGCACGCGTCGGCACCACCGGCGCCGGCCTGGATATTGAAGTAGCAGTTGTTGGCATCGTTGGGCCCGGAGAGCAACGTCAGAAGTTCAATACGCTCAACCTCTTGCACCAGCGTATCAAGCGCACCGTCCACTTCCGCCGCGGTCTCGTCATCCTGTTCTTCCGCCAACAGTTCAAGCATGGCCTCGACATCATCGACCTGTCCGTCGGCAGCCTGTACCGGTTGCGTGATCGCCTTCAGCGATTTCAATTGCTGCACCACACCCTGCGCCGCTTCCTGGTTTTCCCAGAAATCGGGCGCGGCCATCTTGCCTTCCGTTTCCTTCAGTGCTTCAAGCTTGCTGGGGAAGTCAAAGAGAGTCCCGGATGGCTACAATCCGGGCCTTGAGGTCGGTCAGTACTTTGGTGGGATCTTCGTGTTGCATCGTCAAATGATCGCCTGTTGAGACGCAAGGTCAATTTCACTCAGATGGTAATGACTACCGTTACGGTTCAATACGCATCATACGTTCTATGACCACATCTTCAACCGGCTGCGATTCTTCGCCTACAAGAATCACACTTTCTTCCGTTTCGACCGTGTTCAGTAAGTCGAGAGTATCAAATCCATCGACAACACGACCAAAGACGGTGAAACCCTGCAAATCCAACGCACCGTTCTGACCAAGGTTGACGAAGAACTGAGCCTGCCCGGTGTCCACCGCACCGGAGAGCGCTAACGAAATCGTGAATGCCTCGAAATTCCGGAGGCCATTGTCCGCCTCCGATGGAACGGTGTCCTGCGTGGGCTCGCGGAGAACAAGTTCGCCGTCAATCCTCTCAAATCCGCCCCCCTGGAGCACAAAGGGCAAGCACTCCTCAGCACCGACTTCGACGATGCAGGCGATTCGGTGGAACAAGAGCCCCTCGTAGAACCCCTCATCAACGTACTGCAGGAAATTCGCCGTGTGCAACGGCGCCGCCTCATTCTCAAGCTCGACCGTAAACGAACCCTCGTTGGTTTCGATGCGTACCTGTGGCAAATCCTCTGCAAAGGAAACGACACGGAAGGTCTCCGTACTCACGGATGGCGCATCCGTCCCTCCACCCAACGTCACATTGAGCGTGAGTTCGAATGTACCACCACTGTTGGCCGTCAACGTCGTCGTGGTGGCGTCAGGATCAGCTATGACGGCGTCACCCTCCACCGACCAGTTCGCGACCAGATCCGTGTCCGGATTGACACCGCTCAACGTGAGCTCCGTGGCTTCACCGACCATGATCAGTCGTGGTACACTGGTCTCGAAAGGCGAAACAACCTCAACCGTCACGAATCCGAAATCGACGCGGCCGGTATCATCGGCAAGCTGCACACGAAACACATAGCGCCCCAGTTCGTCGAGCGGCCCCACCGTAAGCGTGGATTCGGTGACAATCCCCAGATCGAGTTCAACCGGAGCCTCGTTTACGTTCCAACGATAAAACAAGTTCCCCTCATCGACGCTTGCCGTCGCTGTCAAAACAACGGAGCCGCCCTCAAAAACGGCGTCGGAATCAGCGGACGCGGTGACCGTCAAAGGCTGCTCCTCAACCGGATCAGCCATATTCGCACAACCGGTGATCCCGAACGTCACCAGGACAGCAAAGACCGCCATCGCCGATCGGCGAGATTTCACCCGTGATGCCCATTCCACGCCAATCAGGTTCGAAAAGAGAGTCTGCTTCACTTGGACTGTTTCCTCGCTACGACATCGATCCGGGGGCGATGTAGCCCGTCACCATTTTATCGCTTGCCCCAACCGTCCGATCAACGGAGCCGGTAGCCGGTCGCGGCATTTTCTTTACAATCGGTCATGCACGGGAGCGGACTTGTGGCGAAACTGGATTGCCCCGACGAACCGCTTTCTGCCAAACCTCGTACCTGAGCGACATGGATATGGGAAACAGTGCCGGCGCAGCGAAACAGAGTGCTTACCAATCCCCCCTGGTCGGTCGATATGCATCACCGGCGATGATCGAGCGCTTCGGCGCACTCCATCGCACACGCACCTGGCGTGAACTCTGGATCGCTCTGGCTACCTGCCAGAAGGAACTGGACCTTCCCATAACGACGGCTCAGATTGACCAACTTCGTTCGACCGCCGATCAAATCGACTTCGACGTTGTCGCTCAATACGAAAAATCACTGCGCCACGATGTGATGGCACACGTCCACGCATGGGGCGACCTCGCGCCGGATGCAAAGGGAATTCTGCACCTCGGTGCCACCAGCGCGTTCATCGTCGATAACGCCGATCTCATCATCATGCGGGAAGCCTTGCACGCCGTCGCCGCTGCACTGGCCAACGTCGTCGTTTCACTCTCCGAGTTCGCTGAGCGTCATCGCGACCTTCCCACACTCGGATTCACTCATTTTCAACCCGCGCAAGTGACAACCGTCGGGAAACGTGCAACGCTCTGGTGCTACGACTTTCTGCGCGACCTGGAAGAAATAGAGCATCGCATCGCCAATCTCCGCTTTCGCGGCGTAAAAGGAACAACCGGGACACAGGCCAGCTTCCTGACCCTCTTCGACGGAGATCATGAAAAGGTCAGAAAACTCGACCGCGCCCTCGCCGACCATTTTGCGTTCGGAGAAACAGAGCCGGTAACCGGCCAAACATACTCGCGGAAAGTCGATGCACAGGTCGCCGCTTCGCTCGCCGGCATTGCCGCCAGCGCTCACAAGTTCTCCAACGACCTGCGACTGCTCGCCAATTTGAAAGAAATGGAAGAGCCTTTCGAGAAAAATCAAATTGGCTCCAGCGCGATGGCCTACAAACGCAATCCCATGCGGTGCGAGCGCATCACCGGGCTCGCACGATTTGTGCTTTCCGTCGCACAGTCCCCGCTGCAGACGCACGCCGAACAGTGGCTCGAACGCTCGCTGGATGACTCGGCCAACAAGCGACTTAGCATGCCCGAGAGTTTTCTTGCCACCGATGCCATCCTCGGCATCACACACAACGTAACCAGCGGCATGGTGGTCTACCCCAAAGTGATCCAGGCCAACATGGACCGCGAACTTCCCTTCATGGCAACAGAAAACATCATGATGGCAGCCGCAGCCCTGGGTGGTGATCGACAGGTTCTCCACGAGCGAATACGACAACATAGCATGGACGCCGCGCGCGAAGTCAAGGAACATGGCCGACCCAATGATCTGATCGCGCGACTCAAGAAAGATGAGGCGTTCAAGGCCGTCGACTTTGATCACGAACTCAATGCGTCACGCTTCGTCGGCCGTTCGCCTGAGCAGGTGCTGGAGTTTACCAAGGAACATGTTGCACCGATCAGAGATCGGTATGCAGCGCAACTGACGCAGGCCGGTGAACTGAATGTGTAGATATCGCACGGTGATTCACGCGAAATCCTGAACAAAGGACATTGAGACCATGGAACGAGAGCTACTGGCACAGCGCATCAAGGAAGCAGCCTATCTTGAGGGAGAATTCACGCTTCGATCAGGCAGGAAGAGTAACTACTACCTGGACAAGTATCTCTTTGAAACGCAGCCGGACATCCTGAAAGCCCTCGGCGCCCTATTCGCAACACACATCGGATCAGAAACAACACTGGTTGCGGGCGCAGAGCTCGGCGGCGTCTCGCTGGCAGCCGTCACCTCGCTCGAGAGCGGGATTCCGTTTGTCATCATTCGCAACAAGATGAAAGACTACGGAACGGGTAAACCATTCGAAGGGAAGCTGGAGAGCGGCGCGTCAGTCCTGCTGGTCGAAGACATTGCGACTTCCGGTGGTCAAGTTCTGGAAGCTGCGAAGGTCATTGTCGAGCATGGCGCAAAAGTCGAGAAAATTGTCGCTGTCATCGATCGCCAGGAAGGCGCGCGAGAGAACATTGAGGGCGCGGGCTTCGGTTTTGCATCACTGTTTACCAAACAGGATCTTGGAATCGGCTAGGCGAGACGTTGGGATAACGCCGATGAGAGCGAGACTCCCAAGAAAGGGCGCGATCTTGAGCAGACAGGAATGATGCTTCCTGTGACTCACCTCGGCTCGAAAGCGCTAATGGCTCGAAGGCGCTGATGAATCACGTTGGCAGCAATCTGACATGGTCGCGGATCAGATTGCCTCACACCCGGCCGAACGAGGTTCGGCGAACTGGGCATCAATACCCGCCGAAACTCAGACCTGATGGGGAAGACATCGACGAGCTGCTTGATTCACACCCTCTCTTGGGAGGGAGGTCAAGAAGTCTGTCAACGCTATGTTCTCTTCGGCGCACGGCTTCTCGAAGCATCGCATGCGCGATGCACCGTGCCGAACCGTGCCACCGGGTTTGTCATTGAGAAGGCCGACCTGCCGGACCGACCTGTAACGTACGCTTACGCTCATCGGGATTAGAGAGCCAGCGAAAATGCGAGCATGAAACCAGCGAATACACCGGCAAGCATCCAGACAAGCGCGGACTTGGCACAGAATGCCTTCGCCGTGGACTGTTCAAACTGAGACTGCAGCTGCCCGGGCTTCACATCGCAAACGCCGGCCTCGGTGCTAGCCGGACCGACAACAATTCCATGGGTTGAATTCATCATCTCGCATTACTCCCACCCGCTATTCGCGCGGATTCAAGGCTTTCGCCCTTACAACATTCTACGAATCACACCATGCTCGTACCGATCGTCGTCGCCTGCAGAAATCGACGGCACGAAGCCGGTACGAATTGCAGCGTATACCCTGGCGAAAAGCACCGACGGATCACAATGGGGCACAATACCACCACCAGAGCCACTCGGACTTACGCTCAACCTAACGACGTCGAAATGAAACGAGGGTTAACTACTGAAACCAGCACCCCATTGCCATCCTGACTGATTGGCGTACCAGATGTACGCCGGCACGGCAGACGATTGGTACGCCTGCGTTCGCCCCCCAACGGCCCAGTTGCAGCGGCCCAGTTGCAGCGGCCCAGTTGCAGCGGCCCAGTTGCAGCGGCCCAGTTGCGACGACCAAATGCCGCAAGAAACAAGTGCCGCGAGCAGCCGTCACCAGGAAAAAGCCCCGGATGATTACGGCCCTCAGGGAGCGATAGCCTCAAGCCTGCGATGGCTTAGCCGACGTGGTCTATTCCCAGAAGAAGTTCCAACCCGAATCAGGACTGGACACCAGAGGGCGACACGATGCCGTCGGCCGAAGGTATCTGAACTGACAGGCGTCCGGGAAGACGGCTGATTCAGCTCACAAATCATAGTAGGCAACTCCAAGTGCCCGGACTACTCCGTAATTCACTTTTTTTTGGACGCCCCGATCATGCCGCCGTGCCGCCTCCTGTCACGCTGGAATTTTCGGACCATTGATACGATTCGTTTATCCCCGATCTTCAGCCTAGGATTACCCAAGAAGAAGCAAAACTCCATCAGGAGGGGGATCATTGAGTCTGAAACCACGCGACGGCCATGATGAGGCCGCGGAGACGTCGCTATCCGTACCGACGCCACCGGGCACGCGCGAGATCTTCGAACGCATGATCGAGCAGGAAGTTCGTAACGGTCGTCTGACCGCACACCGTCGTCGTCGCATAATCCGCTATGCGGCACAACTTCGACTGAACGCGGTCGACGCCGGCATGCTCATCCAGCAGTGCCAGGAACGCGTCGCCGAAGAACTTCAATCGCCGGCGCAGTCCTCCTCGTCCCCCCACGCTGCCAGGTCAACGCATCCTCTGACCTATCATCCCGGCGACGATGCCGTTGATTATGCCGTTGACGATCCCCAAGGCCTGCAACGCGCACGAATGTCGCGTTCTCACCCCAACTTTGATTACTGGCTGATCTGGCTGATCGTATTCGCAGCCATCGTCGTCGACGCGTTGCTTTTACGCTGGCTCATGTAAGCCGACGACACCCATCGGTCGGTAGATCTATGCGGATGGATCGCGGATGACCAGCAACCGCGGCTCCGTCATATCTTCGATTGCGAAACGAATGCCTTCCCGACCAAGCCCGCTGTCCTTGACGCCGCCATACGGCATATGATCGATACGCCACGACGGGACATCACCGACAATAACACCACCGACATCCAGCGTATTCCATGCGCGATGGGTTTTGTAAAGATCGCGTGTAAAGACGCCGGCCTGCAATCCGAATGAACTGCGGTTGATTTGATCGAGCGCGGCATCAAAGTCATGGAAACGCGAAAGGACGGCCACCGGTCCGAACGCTTCTTCCGTACACACGCGCTCATCTTCCGGAACATCTTCCAGCAGGGTGGCTTCGAGCATGGCGCCTTGTAGTGCTCCACCACAGAGAAGCTTACCACCGCGTGCGACCGCCTCTTCGATCCAACCGTGGAGACGTTTCGCCTCTGCCTCTGAGATCATCGGGCCGATGAAGGTCCTCTCTTCGCGTGGATCCCCAGCCTGAAGCCCCTTCGTGGCCATGACCAATTGATCGCGCACGGTATCGTATATCTTCTCATGAATGAGTATGCGCTGGACACTGATGCAACTCTGTCCGGATTGATAGAACGCACCGACAATGATCCGTGCCACGGCGTCGGCAATGTCGGCATCTTCATCAACGATGGTGCCTGCGTTCCCCCCCAGTTCCAGCACCACCTTCTTCTTTCCTGCTTTCGCTTTCAGCGCCCAACCGACAGCCGGCGAGCCTGTAAAACTCAGGAGCTTCAAACGTTCATCCGTCGTGAAGAGCTCTGCCCCCTCCCGCCGGCAGGGCAAGATGGAGAATGCACCTTTCGGAAGATCTGTCTCAGCCAACACCTCGCCGATGACCAGGGCACCGATCGGTGTCAGGCTTGCCGGCTTGAGAACAAACGGGCAGCCGACGGCGATCGCGGGCGCTACTTTGTGGGCGGCAAGATTCAACGGAAAATTAAAGGGTGATATGAAGGAGCAGGGACCAATCGGCACCCGCTTCCACATGCCGCTGTACCCATCCCCGCGCGGCGTTCGATCCATGGGAAGAACTTCCCCTGTGATACGGACGGATTCTTCCGCTGCAATCTTGAACGTATCAATCAAGCGCGAAACT
>JBMYUM010000009.1:0-27239 GCA_049605375.1 Phycisphaerae bacterium
GCATCCGGATGCGCTTCCGGTCCAGCACCAACGCCGAGGACCTCGGCAACTTCACGGGCGCCGGGCTCTACGACAGCAACTCCGGGGACTGGGACCCCACCGGCGAGGACATCGAGAAGGCCATCAAGAAGGGCACGGGCGAACTCGATGGCGAATCCTATGAAGAAGTCCTCTACGAGGGCTACGGACCGGGCGGTGTCGCGGTCATGTGCAAAGCTGCGACGGACAATCGGAATCGCACCGGCCCGGAAATCAAGAAGATCTTCGAGCGCGCGGGCGGCAATCTGGGCGCTTCGAACTGCGTGGCGTTCCAGTTCGCCAAGAAGGGCGTGATCTTCGTCGCGGCTGAGGATGCCGATGAAGACAAGATCATGGAGCTCGCGCTGGAAGCCGGTGCGGACGATGTGTCTTCGTCGACGCACGGGCACGAAGTGACAACGTCACCGGAGTCGTTTGAAGCCGTTCTGGAGGCGGTTAAGGCCGCCGGAATCGAGCCGCAGTCGTCCGACCTCAGTATGGTGGCCGAAAACACGGTCATGCTGGACTTGGATGGTGCCCGCAAAGTCATGAAGCTCGTTGACGCGCTGGAAGATCACGACGACGCCGACGCCGTCTACACCAACTCGGATATTCCGGACGAGGTCGTGGCCGAGCTCGCCAAGGAAGGCTAGTCGCGTCACGAAATGACAGATCATGATCACTGACAGGTCGTGATCGCGCACAAATTCGAATCGACAGAGACGTCAAAGCCCGCCGGCCGTGCATGCCATCGCCACGGGTTTTTTCTGCCCGTTCGGCAACCAAGCCACCCAATTCGCCACCCCATTCGTTCGCCACCGGTCTTATGCGGACATCAGCGGAATCACTCGTGGGGAATGCGGTCGTCTGTGCAGGCAAGAAGGTATGTGTACAAAAAAAGCAAGCGGTGAAGGGAAACATGCCCCGCACCGCTTACTAGGAGATCCCTTTGGCGTAGCCGCCAGGATAATCTAGCAGATAGTCTGCTGTTCTGGTCGCTTAGAGAAGCAGACCCGGACCGTCGTCGCCGAAGAAGTCCAGAACTGCGTCGTTGTCCCAGATGAATTCGGTAGCTGCGTTCAGCAGTACGTCCCACCAAATGCCATTGAGACCACCAAAGCAACCGCCAAACTGCAGCAGCACACCCATCGTACCTGTGACGACCACCGCCTTAAGCGATTTCTTGGTCATGTGCGTCCTCCTTGTATCTCGCTTAACTCAAATCCGCGGTGCTCGCACCGCAATCGTACTTGGTTGTTCGGCAAAGGGAGCCGAATCACATTAGCGGGAATTCTGGTGTGACCGGTGTCGTTCGTCAACTGCCAATCAACCGACACTTATGTGAAATTGCCAATAAATGCTGCAACAGTGCCATAAGTTTGACAGCTTTAACAACATGGCTTTGTTGTAACACTTTTCTAATTGCCCATATAGCCAAAACATCCCAAATTTGTTCGGCGAAGCATGACCGTCGGGCTGCTTACATTGCGTTCCATTGCAAAGCATCTTCAAGGCTTTTCTTCGGTAAATCCGGTACCACGCAGTCTTTGGACGGATAGCCGACCGGTACAAGCAAGAATGGTTTCTCGTTGTCCGGGCGACCAAGAATCGTTCGCAGGAATCGCATGGGACTGGGTGTGTGCGTCAGTGTTGCAAGTCCGACTTGATGGCACGCCATCAGGAACATGCCCGACGCAATGCCGACGGATTCCGCTGGGTAGTAGCTTTGTTCACGGTGTCCGTCGATCTCTTCCCAATCAATTCGAAAGATGATCACCAGCCACGGTGCAATCGTGAGGAATGGCTTATGGGCGTCGGTTCCAATCGGTTCCAGCGCGTCGAGCCATTTCTGCGGAAAGCGCCGTTCGTAATTCTCGCGCTCCTCTTCCTCGGCGGCTTCGCGTATCTGTTGCTTCAGTCCGGGATCGCTGACAGCGACGAACCGCCAGGGCTTACGATTCGCGCCACTGGGAGCGCTGTGCCCGACGGCAATCACCGATTCAATGACGTTCTGTGACACCGGTTCGTCACTGAAGTAGCGGCAACTGCGGCGCGTGTTCATCGTTTCGACCAACGTCGTCGCTCGCGACACCATCTCTGGCTCGGGCGACCGTTGCACGTCGTAGGGAATCATCGGGGCCGGCATGGTTGGTTACTCTCCCCGCGGTGCAACGGACGCTGACTCACGCTCGCATGACCGCTCATTTCTAAATCGTTTCAATGAACTGATTAACGCTCGATACCCAGAAGTTTCATCACCATCTGGATGTCGTCCCAGGTCTTACCCTTCTCTGAAGGATTCCTGAGCAGGTAAGCCGGATGATACGTCGGCATGAGGGGAATGCTCATACCGGAACCACTCGTTCCTGACGGATAAAAGTCATGGAACCGGCCTCGTAACTTACCGATCGACTGAGCCGTGCCAAGCAGCGTCTTGGACGCCGGCGCGCCGAGGGCGACCACCACCTCAGGTTGAATAATCATAAGCTGTTGCTGCAGGTAGGGATTACACGCGAGAATCTCGTCGGCCTGCGGGTCGCGGTTTCCGGGAGGGCGACATTTGACGATGTTGCAGATAAAGACGTCCTCTCGCGTCAGTCCCATTCCCTTCACGATGATGTCCGTAAGAAGCTGCCCAGCGCGGCCGACGAAGGCGAGTCCCTGCCGATCCTCCTCAAAACCGGGTCCTTCGCCGACGAACACCAGGCGTGCGTCCGGATGACCCTGGCCGAAGACCGTCTTTGTCCGTGTTTCCGACAATCGACACTTGGTGCATGTCTGAACCTGCTGCTGATCTAGGCGGCGCAACGCCTCCTCTTTTCCGGCGACATCCATGCCCTCGCCGGAGATCATCGGGATGGCCGCTGACGGTTGGCGCGCGGCTGGCCGAAGCGGCAATGATGACGCCGATGACGAAGGGGCCGATGGCGGGGCTGCACGCTGCATGGTCCGCGGTCCAGGCGATACCGGCGCGGCCTGCCGTACCGTCGGCCAAGCAACCGGTGCGCTCTTGAGTCCCAGGCACCTGTCGGTTTCCAGCAGCTGAAGCAGTGCGGCGCGGAGCGAAACGGCGTCCGGACTATTACCGGTCAACTCGCTTGATCCGCTTGTATGTCCAGCCTGTTGGCTCACGACGTGGTCTCCTTGCGCTGCTCCAGCAGCTCGATGATGCGCTGCATATTGGCCGGCAGCGGCGCTTCGATCACGAGTTGCTCCTCCCTGATCGGGTGAATCAACTTCAATCGTCTTGCGTGCAACGACTGAAACTCGATCAGCGGCTCATCACTGCCGGTGCCGACCAGGCTCTCCTCGGACACCACCCGACCACCGTAGAGCGTATCGCCCACAATCGGGTGGCCGATATGCGAGAGGTGTACGCGCAGCTGATGCGTACGCCCGGTCTTCGGATAGAGATTAACGGTCGTGTAGCCCGGATAGCGTTTCTCTACCTTATATTCCGTGATCGCTTCCTTGAACATCGCCTGCCTTGGCGGATTCGCACTCGGCAAGACCATCCGCTGGGTGGTCTCGTGATGCGGTGCCAGCGGCTGATTGATCAGGTCGCCGTCCAATTCGAATTCACCCTCACTGATGGCGAAGTATTCCTTCCGAATCGTCCGTTTTTCAAATTGCATCGAAATCCGCCAGTGCGCCTCATCGCACTTGGCGATCAGCATGACCCCGGTGGTGTTCTTGTCGAGTCGGTGCATGATGCCGGGCCGGAAGGGATCGCCGCCTGAGCTGAGCGACTCTGCGTAGTAAGCGACCGCATTCGCCACCGTGCCGGTCTGATAGGCATTGGCCGGATGGCAGACGATCCCGGCGTGCTTGTTGATGGCGATGATCCACTCATCCTCATAAATCACCTCGATCGGGATATTCTCCGGAACGATGCGGCTGGGCGGTGGCGGTGGCAGTTCGATCGTAATCAGATCGCCTTGGGCGGGCTCGTAGCTCGCCTTGCTCGGCATGCCATTGACCGTGACTTTGCCATCCTTGATGTAGCGTTGCAGTGCGGTTCGGGACAGCCGCGGGTGGCGTCCTTGAAGAAACTTATCCAACCGGCGGCCGACGACGCGTTTCTTGACCTTGTGTGTCTCGACGACGGGTTCCTGCGAGTTAGCTGCATCTTCCGTACCGCCGTCGAAGCTGCGGGAAGGCGTCGATGGGGCATTGGTGGTGTCAATTTCGTCTTCGAATGAGTCGGATGGTGATGCCTGATTCGTCATGGAACTGCTCGGTCCGTTTTGTCGTCACGTCCTGGGGCCGGTGTGATTCTGACAGGATCGCGGCCGTACGTCGGTTCGGTCGGCTTCCCCGGTCGACTGAAGCTAGGGGCAAGACCACGACCGCAACCGTCGCTTTCAATTCTGTGAGATTACGTCGACCGGTCAGTGTATCAGGAATTGAACGCATTGCCCAAGGGAGAGGGTTGGCCCGATGCAATTGGTACCGTAGCAGGGTGGCCGACTCCGAAATCCCGGATGCGAGTCCCATGCCCAGCGTCAAGGAACACGGTGCCATGCCCCGAGTCTGCGGAAGTGGGTCCCATGCCCAGAGTCTCCGGAATAGGGTGCCCTGCCCCGAGTTTCCGGAATAGGGTGCCATGCCCAAGTCTCGCCGCAGGCGAGCGCGGGCATGATGTGCGGAATCGACCCATCCGTCTTCGTATGGTGTTGTCGTGAAGCGACGAGCAAAGGTCAAGGTATGAGCAATAATGTAAACCATCCATCACCACCGAAGTCACTCTGGCTCGTCATGGGCTTTATTTTTCTGACGGCAGCATGGGCGACGTACGATGGGGTTCAGCCGGCTCGCGTGCCGCAACAGCTTCGTGAGATCATCAACGCGTCGGATCGCATACTTGTGACGTACCCGCTCTGGAGCCCGGATTACGGGCCTCGTCCTCAAATCCAGATCGATGCATCCAAGGCGACAGAATTTGTGAACAAGCTCGCTTTTGGAGGCCAGGTGGTGAGCTGCCGGTGCTGGGGCGAGTACTGCCTGGAATTCTCTTCCGGGGAAGAGATACTCGCCAGGGTAGGTGTTGCTCACCAATCAACCTTGAAATGGCACAATGGAACTCTCTGGGGCGATGTTCTTTTGACTGACGCATCGGCGCGGGCCATTCATCTCTGGCTTGCTGAATTTGCACCGGTACTCGATCAGCAGATAACAAAGATGATCACGTGGCCAGTACCTTGATACCAGTACCTTGATACCGGTACGTTGAAACGAATAGAATCGCAGACGAATGCGCGGCGTCTTACGTCTTGGTGCGACTAGGAAATGGGACTGGTGTGGTTTTGCACGACAAACCAGACAAACCAACACTGCCTCAATCCCTCTGGGCTCTCATACTGTTTATCTTCGCGATGGCTGGCTGAGTCACGCCAGTTTCCATGGATGCGTGCAGCAAAGATCCCTTTCCCCAAACACATGATGCGAGTGCCATGCACCAGAACCCCGGAACAGGGTGCCATGCCCAAGTCCCCGGAACACGGTGCCATGCCCAAGACTCGCCGCAGGCGAGCGCGGGCATGAAATCACGAACCATGACATAGAACCCGAATCAACAACAATGATCTTTGTGGACACTTACCCATCCCCCAAAATGTAATTGGCTTGGTGGAAGTTGAAGTAACCGAATGCTGCTCTCTTGAGGAGGTGCACGGATGCACAACGACCGCCGCGAAAAGACATGGCGCAAAACCTGTAACAGGTTCAACGTTCCAGGTCATGCACATGCTTTGACGTTCTCATGCTATCAGCGCCGTCCGCTTCTGGTGAGGGGTGTCGTCAGAACCTGGTTCATGGAATCTCTCGGGAGTACGTGCCAGACGCATCGAGTTGACCTGTGGGCCTACGTGCTCATGCCGGAGCATGTTCACTTGTTACTCTATCCGACGTCTCTTCAGTACTCGATGAGCCAATTCCTTTCCGATCTCAAGCTGCCGGTCACGAGAAAGGCTATTGGCTTTGCCAAGCAACATGACATTCGGTTGCTTGACGGAATGCGAACACGATCAGAAGCCGAAAACGCCACCTATCGATTTTGGCAGCGAGGCGGAGGCTATGATCGGAATTTGACCAAGCCCGATTCGATCTTTGAGTGGCTTGAGTACATTCATCGGAATCCAGTTCGACGTGGGTTGGTGAAACTCCCAGAGGAATGGTACTGGTCAAGTGCAGGATTTTATTCGGGGCACGGTGAGGTTCCGCTGGAACCGGATATCAGCCGGATTCCCTGGCTGGGTTGAGGGCCGACGCCACGTTCTTCTGGGATTGTCGGGCATGCCCGCGCTCGCCTTCGGCGAGACTTGGGCATGGCACCCACTTCCGGGGACTATGGGCATGGCACCCGGCAATCGGCACGACGCCAAGCACCAAGCATGCCCGCGCTCGCCTGCGGCGAGACTTGGGCATGGCACCCACTTCCGGAGATTCGGGCATGGCACCTACTTCCGGAGATTCGGGCATGGCACCTACTTCCGGAGATTCGGGCATGGCACCGTGTTCCGGAATCTAGAACTTCCGACGACTTCGCGACGGGCGGAATTTGCTGCCGATCGTCTTCTTCGGCGCTTTTTTGGCGTCCTCATCCGAACCATGCAGCAACGCCTGTGTTCGCGCGACCGGTGGTGGCTTCGTCGCCTCTTCCTCTTTCTTCTCCTCCGCAAACACTCGCGGCTCGAAACCCGGAATCTTCCGTTCAGGAACTTCGCTGTTGATCAACATCTCGATCGTTGTCAGTTCCTTACCTTCTTCTTTGTTTACGAAGGTAATCGCCGTGCCCTTGGCACCCATGCGGGCGGTTCGACCGATACGGTGCACATAAACCTGCGGATCAGGTGGAATATCATAATTAATGATATGACTGATGTTGCTGACGTCGATACCGCGCGCGGCGAGGTCTGTCGCGACCAGTACACGAACCTGCTGCTTGCGGAATTGCTTCATCACGCGATCGCGCTTCGCCTGCATCAGGTCACCGTGAATCTCACTGGCACTGATGCCGCCGTCATGGAGCTTCTTTGCCAACTTGCGCGCCATGGCTTTTGTATTGGAGAACACGATGCAGAAGGGCGGATCTTCCTGCTCAAGAATCAGCTTCAATGCGCGGAACTTGTCGGGTGACTCCACGGATACATACGACTGATTGATGGCGTCGACCGTCAACCGGTCTTGCGAGACGTTCACTTCGACAGGATTGACCATGTAGCGTTTCGTGAGCCGCTTGATTTCATCCGTCAGCGTCGCCGATACGAAGACCGTCTGATGCTCATAGACAATCTTCCCCATGATCTGGCGGATGTCGTCCCGGAAACCGATGTCCAGCATACGGTCGACTTCGTCCAGCACGATGAACTCAATCTCAGAAATGTCGAGAGCGCGACGGTTGATCATGTCGATGACGCGCCCGGGTGTTCCCACTACGAAGTGGGGCTTCTTACCCAAGGCGTGAATCTGCGATGCCACGCGCGTGCCGCCGTATACCGCCACAACATGAAGATCAGTGAACTCAGCCATCCGCTTGATCTCAGTCACAACCTGCACGGCCAATTCGCGCGTGGGTACCAGGCAGAGGGCTTGCAGATGCTCTTCAGGATCGAGCTGCTGAAGCACAGGCAGGGCGAACGCGGCGGTCTTGCCGGTCCCGGTACGGGCCTGGCCGATCACGTCATGACCATCCAGCACATTCGGGATCATGCCTGCCTGGATCTCGGAGGGTTGCTTGAATTTCATCTTGCGAAGGGCTTTGAGAAACCGAATCTCAACGCCGAGATCGGCAAACGCCTTCGGTAGAGGGCTTTTCTTTTGCATAAACTTCGTTGACGCTTCCCAGGGATCGTCGATGTGGACGAATCCGCCTCTGGAATCACGAGCACCGAAACGGACCACACGGCCCGGTCGATGACCTCGCACTTCGTACCCACTGCTTGAACCAACGTCTCACGGTCGGCGGCGGGCAATCGAAGTTCGCGTCAAATACGCAAACCGGCCTCAACTCGCCCTGAACGTCGCAGGGCGGCGGCCCGCAGCCTGAATCTCACAACCTCTTGATTTCGCGAGAGTGTATCCCAAACGTCAGGGGGTAGGCAACCGGTGAATCAGTGCAGGGCAGAGGGGGCGGCACCCGTCGTGGAGGTATAGAAGAGCAGCAGAAGCTGCGTAAAGTCAAACAGGGCATGGGCCACAATGGCCGGAATCAACGACTGACGCCAGATGGTCACCACGCTGACGAGGATGGAGAGGATCGCGATCGGCCCCAGGGCGATCAAAGTCTGGTCGATAGCGTGAGGCACAGTGAAGATGGCCGTACTGAGAATGACCGCGACAACCCAATTCCCGGTCATGCGACGCAGGCGGGTCATCATGAAGCCGCGGAAAATCAGCTCCTCAAAGATGCCGACAGCCAGCGAGAACAGCAGCAGCATGACCCAGTGAACGCGCGGAAACATGTCCTGAAGATTCTCGGCATTCTTGACCATTTCGGATTGCAGACCGGGAACAAGCAGCTGCAGGCAGACGGAATACGAAACCAGCAACATCAAACAAATGACCGTTGCCAGTACTCCCCAGCCCAAATCGAAAGGAAAGCGCTCGAACGTCGCCCAGAGTCCGACCGACGACCACGACGCCCGCCGCCAGGACAACACCCATGCCACCAGGAAGACCGTCGCGATACAACGGAAAAAGGTGAGTGGCATGATCATGTCACGCAGGTATTCCGGTGGTGGTCCGTCGTCACCGGCAACAGATTCCGAAGGCGCCGCTTCCGATTGCGGGGCACGATCCGTGGCGTCATCGTCCATGCCTTGATCAGTCGATGGCGTGGCGCTTGTCGGCCTGTCCGATGGATCCCCATCTTCTGCCTCAACCAGCGCCGATCCCTCGTCTGGCGATAACACCATAAGCAGCGTGACCTCGGGAATGACGAACACACAGACGATCGTCAAAATGATGAACAAGGCGAGGTCATAACCGCACGAGGTGGGGGACAGGCGGTCGAGGTACATGGGATGCCGACCGAGCGGACGGGCTGTGGCCGCCATGGGTGCGACGGGGCGGGCGACACCGACAGGTTCAAGGCCCGGGCCGGTTTGAACATGCTCTTCGCCGTCGGAGAGCGGTGTATGATCAAATTCACCGCTCATCAAGCGTTTCTCCAGGGCCCGGCGTTTCGCCCAAGCATGGTGGCGTCATCGGACGCGTATTCATCGCCCATGGGCAGGGCTGCGTCGACCCCCGGCGCGGCTACGTACCCATCGATTGCAGTTTCTTCCAAAGCGGGAGCGGGACGGGCATCACCGAAAGCCGTGAGTTTCGAACAAGCAGGAATTCCGAGAACGCGTCGTCTTCTTTGATCGCTTTCAGGCTGATCGGTTTGGCGAGCGACTGCTTCGCCTTAATATCGATGACAACGAGTTTCTCATCATCCTTTTCAGGATCAGGGTAACTCGAACGCTTCACCGTGAAAGTGCCGACAATCGCTTTCTGCTTGCCGGTATGATAAATGAAGCCCTCGTCGCCTTTCTCGATCTCACGCAGGAACATCAGCGCTTGATTGTTCTTCACGCCGTCCCAGACAGCCGTTCCCTCAGCCTGAAGCTCCTCAAAGCTGTAATCGTCCGGTTCAGTTTTCAACAACCAGTACTTCATGAAGCGCCTGATTCATCAAACAGCTTGGTATTCATCAAACAGCCTGGTATCCATCAAACGGCCTGGTACGTGCTTAACCCAACACGCTCGCCATCGTCTCACCAAGCTTCGCCGGCGAATCTGCCACGGCAACACCCGCCTCCTTCAGCGCTGCAATTTTCGATGACGCCGTTCCTTCGCCACCGCTGATGATGGCGCCGGCGTGGCCCATGCGCTTGCCCGGAGGGGCTGTCTGGCCGGCAATAAACGCAGCCACGGGCTTCTTGATGTGATCACGAATATGCGCGGCGGCGGTCTCTTCGTCGGTTCCACCGATCTCGCCGATCATGATGATGCCGTCAGTTTCGTTGTCTTCCTCGAACATGTTCATCAGTTCGATGTAATTCAGACCCTTAACCGGATCGCCACCAATGCCAACGCACGTCGACTGAGCAATGTCACGCGAGCTGCACTGCCAGACCGCTTCATACGTCAGCGTACCGCTTCGAGAAATAATGCCGACGGTCTTGCCACTGCCGTTGCGGGGTTTGTGGATGTAACCAGGCATGATTCCCACCTTGCATTCACCGGGCGTAATGACGCCGGGGCAGTTCGGACCGATCAGCATCACATTCTTGCTGTCGAGATATTCACGAGCCTTGACCATGTCCAAGGTCGGAATTCCCTCGGTGATCAGCACGACAAGTCGGCAGCCGGCATCGGCGGCTTCCATCGCGGCGTCAGCGGCGAAGGGCGCCGGCACGAAGATCATCGACACCTCGGCGCCGGTTCCGGCAACGGCGTCGTGGCAGGAATTGAAGACGGGCAAACCATGCTCCGACTTGGTACCACCTTTGCCCGGTGACACGCCGCCTACCATCTTCGTTCCATAGTCCAGGCACTGGGCCGTGTGGAACGCGCCCGCCTTTCCCGTGATACCCTGACACATGATCTTCGTGTCTTTATTGACCAAAATGCTCATATCGCCCAGCCGCCTTTAACTTGTGACAACCCGCACCAAATCATGAGAAACTGACTGATCACGGGACTCGGATGCTTGTTTGTACGCGAGGGTCCGAATGGGACTCGCCCCGACCGTCGAAAGTGCCGCTTTCGACAGTGCGGCGGAGTATCGCACGACCGGTACGGGATGTCCAGATTTCCGCACCAAGCGAATACCAGGTACTGCCTGACCGCAGTTGGTGCCTTGTCATAGCGTCGGAATCCCGTTATAGCTGCGCGTTGAGCAGGTTCAAAAACGGAGTGCCTGCAGGCAACCTGCACGGCAAGGACGGGTGACGTGCAGTAAGGGGGTAACCGCGAGACGATGACGATGAAATATGCCATCGTGCTTCCAGACGGCGCCGCTGATGATCCAGTCGCTGCGCTCGACGGCGCTACGCCGTTGGAAGCCGCAAACATCCCCAACATGGATCAGATTGCGAGGTCCGGACGATGCGGACGTGTCGTGACCGTTCCACCGGGTTTCCTGCCCGGCAGTGACGTCGCCACCATGTCGCTTTTTGGCTACAACCCGGAAGAACTGTACGAAGGCCGCGCTCCACTGGAAGCCGTCGCCAAGGGGATCGAGGCAGAAGCCGACGAGCTCATTTTTCGATGCAACTTCGTGACGCTGGTTGATGGATGCATGGAGGACTTTACCGCCGGCCACATCGCCCAGCCCGAAGTCGAGCGACTCATCACCGACCTGAACAATGCGCTCGGCGATCTCGGATGCCGCTTCCACCCCGGCGTTTCCTACCGGAACCTCATGCTCGGCGTGCCACCTGATCTGGGTGATCTTCGATGCACACCGCCGCACGATATTCCCGGATTGATGGTGACAGACTATCTCCCCAGCGGTGCAGGTGCGGGCTGGGTTCGGGAAATCATGGCCCGCGCATCCGAATTACTGGATCAGCATGACGTCAACGTTGTTCGACGTGACATAGGGGAAAACCCGGCTACCGACATCTGGCTCTGGGGGCAGGGCCGGTCAAAGGAATTTCCACGCCTGACGGAACAGTACGGGCTCCGTGGCGCCGCCATCGCGGCCGTTGATCTGATCAGGGGAATCGCGCTCCTGGCCGGGCTCCAGCTGATCGAGGTGGAGGGGGCGACAGGTTACCTCGATACGAATTACGCAGGGAAGGGTGAGGCTGCCGTTCAGGCACTGGACGACTATGATATTGTAGTGGTGCATGTAGAAGCACCGGACGAGGCTGGTCACCTTGGCGATCTCCACGCGAAGATCAAAGCCATCGAAGAGGTGGATGAAAAAGTCGTCGGGCCGATCCTTGAAAAACTTCAGACGTTCGAGGAGTGGCGAATCCTGGTTGCACCGGATCACCCTACACCCGTCGAAACGAAGATCCACTCGTCAGTCCCGCCACCGTTCTGCATGGCGGGAACCGGCGTCCACAGCGTCCATTCGCGCGTATTCAGCGAAAAGGCAACGGCCGAAAGCGACTTTTTCGTCGATCCGGGGCATGAACTCCTGGAGTTTTTCCTCCGTAGCTGAGTTGCCGAAACGACCACGTTTGTCAGATAGAACCGATGATGAAGGCAAGCCGTCCCACGTCCAGGGGCGACGTGTAAGGAATGACGGAAATGAGCGACGATCAGCGTATCCAGCAGTTTCGCCAGATGGCAGATTCAGACCCGTCCAATGAGCTGGGGCACTTCAGCTTGGGGCGCGCACTCCTCGAAGCGGGACAGCCGGAAGAGGCAGGCAAGTCGCTCGGCAAGGCCGTCGAATTGAACCCGCGGATGTCAAAGGGGTTTCAACTGCTGGCTCAGGCCCTCGACGCAACCGGGCAGCGACAGAAGGCCGTGGAAGCCGCAACGCGTGGCGCCCAGGTCGCCGACGAACAGGGCGATCGTATGCCGCGCGATGCGATGGTTGATATGCTTAAATCCTGGGATGCGCCGGTCCCATTGCTCTCCTCACCTGATCCCGCCGAGACAGCGCCTACCGGTGACGGACCGGCCGTTGAGGGTTTTCGCTGTGCGCGATGCGGTCGACCCGGTGGACAACTCGCCAAATCTCCGCTGCCTGGAAAAGTCGGTCAGACCGTTTTTGATCACACCTGCGAACAGTGCTGGAAAGAGTGGCTTGGTATGGGCACCAAAGTGATCAACGAACTTGGCCTAGTCTTGACCACACCCGAGGGAGCGGCGGTCTACGATCAGTACATGCTCGAATTCCTGCAGCTCGAAGGGCGTTGACGAACAAAGGCTGTTTTGCGTTCGCACAAAAGCCGTGCCGGTGACACGATTTCGACACAATAGCGGCGATGTCGCGCTGGCTGTTTCAGTTTCGTACTAGAACTCGCTTTTGGCACCACCTATACTTCAATTCAGATCGAGCGGTTGCCGATGCGCACGTGTTGGTCAAAAGCTCGTGCCGCCTCTTCGCGTCAGTGCAACGACAAGGACGTCACCCAGTCGACGAAACCTCTACCGTCAGGTTAACAGTCGCTGCGTGCAGATGAATGCGGTCCAGACCAGCGCCGTCAGGACGGTCTTCATGTGACGGGTTGCGGTCCGGTCATTTGCCCGATGGCAAAGGCCTGACCTGCAAACGCCTGACCTGCAAACGCCAGGACTGCAATGTATCCTGGCTGCGAAGTTGACGATTCAGGAAAACGGTAGGCTTGCGGTCATCCGACAGTCACGAGGCTGTCTGCGTTGATCCCAGCGACAAACACGCAACAGAAGGAGTGACTGGGTGTCAACCAGTCAACCATCAGTCTCTACGATCCCACGCTTGCCCGGCTCGGCACAACGTGCCTTCCTCGAGGTTGTTCACCGCGATGAAACAGGCCGAAAGATCGAGTGCAGCCGTGTCGTTACCCTGATCGGTTCCCGCAACGGGTGTAAGATGATGCTCAAGCATGAGAGCGTCGACCCGGTCCACCTGGCGATTGTTCACGACGGCACCCAGGTCCGTGCAGCCGACCTCATGTCAGCTCGTGGCACCATCCTGAACCAGTTGAAATTGGAACAGGACATCCTGCACGATGGTGATCGTCTGACCGTGTCAGCGTGGGAGTTCCGGGTCTCCATTCCCGAGCCACCGACGTCGGTCCTTGGTGACTCGCACCAGTTCGAGTTGGATCCGTCACCGCTGGCCGTTGCCCTGCAACACGTGGAAACGGGGCAGGTGCTCCATCCACAACGTGATATTTGCATCATCGGGCGTCGCAAAGGTAGCGACATTCACATCAACAGCCGCTATGTGTCACGGGCGCACGCACTTCTGATCACCTACATGGGGCATCCAGCGATCGTGGATCTGCTCAGCAGCCACCATACGTACGTCAACGGTCAACCCACGATGTTTACGGTGCTGAAGAATGATGACGTGATCGGCATCGGTGATGCGAAATTTCGAGTTCTTGCTGTCGGTCCAAATTCGGTCAACGAGGGAACAGCGGGAAAGAGCCATCACGCAGCGACCGATTCCCAGGCCACCGCTGGTACCGGTCAAGATGGTACGGCACGCCCGTCGGCGCCGACTCCTGATGCCGCCCCTGACAAAATCGACATCGAACACGTCGAGGGTTCTCAGCGCTGGCGGATTGCGGACAACTATGACAAGTTGACCAAGCAGTCGAAGTAGCCTCTCGACCACGGGGCACCGGTTGGTGAGCACCGGTCACTTCTTGGCTCGTCACCGTACCTTTCCCGCTTTCTTCACCGCTGAAGCACGCCGGACTTTTCCCTGTTGCAACGCGTGATTCTCTCTATAATCAGGAGTGGTGATAACTCTGTCGATAGCTGAGATCGGGTTGGCTTCATCCGATGTGAATCTTTCCGGGAGCGGAACATGACACTGGCATCCAGCAACGTTGAAACGCAACGCATCATTCGCGCACCACGTGGTACGTCCTTGACCTGCCGCGGTTGGCAGCAGGAAGCGGCCATGCGGATGCTCATGAACAACCTCGACCCGGACGTTGCTGAAGATCCGGCCGAGCTCGTTGTATACGGTGGAAGCGGAAAGGCCGCCCGAACATGGAAAGACTTCGATCTCATTGTGGCGACACTTGAGAAGCTCGCGAACGACGAAACGCTGCTGGTCCAATCAGGTCGACCGGTAGGGGTCGTAAAAACGCATGCTGACGCTCCGCGCGTGCTGATCTCAAACTCCATGCTGGTTCCCAAATGGGCAACCTGGGAGGAATTCCGCAAGCTGGAGGCCATGGGGCTCACCATGTTTGGTCAGATGACCGCCGGCAGCTGGATCTACATTGGAACGCAAGGCATCCTCCAGGGGACCTACGAAACCTTTGGTGCCGTTGCGCGTCAGCATTTCGATGGCACGCTCACCGGTAAGCTTGTCTTCACCGGTGGGCTTGGCGGTATGGGCGGCGCTCAACCACTGGCGGCGACCATGAATGGTGCGGTTGCCCTCTGTGTGGAAATTGACAAGACGCGTATTGAGCGGCGCATCGAAACACGCTACCTCGACAAGTGGACCAGCGATTTTGATGAAGCCCTGGCTTGGTGCCAGGCTGCTCAGAAAAACGGTGAGGCCGTATCGATCGGCTTGCATGCCAACGTTGTCGACGTGCTTCACACCATGATCGAACGAAATGTGACGCCTGACGTGCTCACGGATCAGACCTCAGCACACGACGCGCTCAACGGATACTATCCAACAGGCATGAATTTTGCTGATGCCAATGTGATGCGCAAGACCGATCCCGATCGTTACATGACTGAGTCCATGCGTACGATGGGCGAGCACGTGAAGGCCATGATCGAGTTGCAACGACGCGGTGCGATCACGTTCGACTACGGCAACAATCTTCGCGGACAGGCGAAACTGGTCGGTGTGGAAAATGCGTTCGATTTCGGTGGTTTTGTGCCACTATACGTACGCCCGCTCTTCTGCGAAGGGCAGGGGCCGTTCCGTTGGGTTGCGCTGTCGGGTGATCCGAAGGACATAGAGCGAACGGACCAGGCCGTTCTTGATACGTTCCCGGAAAACGAGCACCTTTGCCGCTGGATTCGCATGGCCGGCGAACGCATCGCGTTTCAGGGGCTACCGGCTCGAATCTGCTGGCTGGGGTACGGTGAGCGTGCCAAGATGGGACTGGTATTCAACGATTTGGTGGCCAAGGGAGAAATCTCCGCGCCGATCGTGATCGGTCGAGACCACCTTGACTGCGGTTCTGTTGCTTCGCCCAACCGTGAAACGGAAGGCATGCTCGATGGTTCCGACGCCATTGCCGACTGGCCGATCATTAATGCCTTGCTCAACACCGCCTGTGGTGCGACATGGGTGTCCGTCCATCATGGCGGTGGCGTTGGCATGGGCTACTCGATTCACGCCGGCCAGGTCACGCTGGCCGACGGTTCACCGGAAGCCGCAGCGCGTCTTGAACGCGTATTGACGGCAGACCCAGCGATGGGCCTGTTCCGCCACGTCGATGCCGGATATGAGAAGGCAGAGAGAATAGCCGATGAGCGGGGCGCGGTGATTCCAAAACCGTAGGGCTTGTAATCAGGCCGCCTTTTCTTCGAGCATTGCTGTTCTTCGAGCAGGACTGGCGGCACTTGAATCGCTGTGGAAACGGGAGCGCGTTGAGCGGTGATGCACTTTCTGGGGTCAGCATTTCAGCGCTCAGCATATCAGCGTTCAGAATAACAGCGTTCAGATGGCGCTGTTGGGTGAGAACGTCACTCACGGGACGACAGTATACGGCGGGGCTTCAATCAACTTTCGCTCTCCGTCGCGTTCGACCGACAGCACGGCAGGTGTTGCCCGGTCACGCGCCTCGCGCATACCCCCGCAAATACACGACTCGACGGCAACTCCATTGACTTCCAGTACCCGATCGCCCTTACGAAGGCCGTTGGCGTATGTATCGCTCTCCTCCGCAACGTGAGCCACAACGATGGCACCTGGTTCGACGGAGCCCACGAATCCAAGATTGATCAGTGGTTCCGGCTCGACGAGCATCGGACCGCCATCGACCCGAACAAGTCCCGCGCGTGTATCGAACGTCCAACGAAACTTGGACATCACCAGTGTACCGATCTTGGAACCTGATGGGTCGGACGTAATCGTTGGGGTAGCGTACGTGATCGGCCCCATGCGAAGCTCACCGTTCAGTCTCGCAGCACGGGAAACGACCAACTGATCCAAATTCAAAGAGGCGTGAGAAACACGATCGCTTCCTGTCCGTGGTAAGGCTTCAAACGCTTCCAGATCAAACCCGGCACCCGAACCCGAATCGGCCAGCATGACGATTCGCTCGTCGGCCACATCCGCCACGATGTGTGGACGGGACGTTCCGAACTCGAACCAGGCCTCATCATCCTGGCGCGGAGCATCGGAATCGAGTCGTTCGTTCGTTGCCGTCACCGTGCGACCAGGATAGTCGATCGTGAACGTCGTACCACGAAAAGCGGAATAGCCCAGAACGCCGTCCAGCGGGCCGAGAATTGGGTCGAACCTGGCAAGGTCATGGATCACCATATCGAAGTCCTGCAACGTGATGCCGCCCGAAACGAGCCGCCCGATTCGAACCTGCCCCGACGCAGCCACCGTCCTCCCGCCTCCACCTCTCATGTTCATCGAAGAGGGCGACACTCGAGACCCCAGGCGAGAAGCGACATCATCGTCCAGCAGTGAGACCGCGGCGCCCGTATCGAGCAGCAGCCGAAATGGCCCCTGATCTTCGATCGTGGCCAGAACCATGAAATAGTCCTTGCACCATTCGCCTCCCATCGGCGCTGGAGCGGTTTCCAAGTGAATCTTCGAAGGACTCCGCTTGAACCCGCCTGTGGAGCAGGAGCACAGCAGCAAACAACTTGCCAGCAGCATGACAAATCGTAGTCGCGCCATCCTCCGATGATTGTCGATTTTTCTCATGCGATCGTCGCCCAGCCACACGGCCGAGCCTCCTTTATGGTAATCCCATCCATGATTCGCAACCGCGTATACGATCAGCGATTATGCGATGAGTGTCTTCGGTCGTGATCGAGGCAGACAACTCCTGTGAGGCCACGTTTTGCTCATAGGGCAGGCTCGACCGGTCACATCGACGTAGCATAAGCCCATGAAGACAAGAAAAAAGGGCACCCGTAGAACGGGTACCCTTTCCTTCGAAGGTCCATGATCGCTTGCGATGCAGGCCAACAACTGTCAGCCTGCATGGATTGTCGGCTACTCGAAGACGCAGAGCGTGTCCGAAAGCTGGATACCCCAGTAACTTGGAAGAGCCTGACCGCCATTGATCAGGTCAACCAAACGTAGCAGGTCTTCCGGTTCCGCAACGCCGTTTCGGTCCATGTCAGTGGATTCGATTCCCAAGGGTGTCTTACCGCTCAGCGAATCAACCAGGGCGCGAACGTCTTGACCGTTCACAAGCCGACTGGCATTCACGTCACCCGGAAGGTAACCCACGCAGGCACTGATTTGCGGCACGTCGTACTCGAAGAGTGTCCAACTTCCGATGGGCAACGGCCCGTCGAATACCACGTAGACATCCCCTTCAATGTTCTCCGTGCTGTCGATTGCCGGTGGGAAGAACGAATCAAGTGAGAACTGATCGGGCGCAACGCCTTCGAGCAGATCACAGCCTTTGACGTTACCCAGGAAGACGCGATCGATACCGCCAACCGGACCACCTGTGGGTGGGAAGGGCTGACGCGCGTCGATTTGGCCGTCCATCGGGAACATGCTGGTAAGATCGCAAGGATCGCATTCGTCCGGAGTCTGGTTGTTGTTCAAGTCATAACTGTTGCCCGACGAGATGTCTTCCGAGTCAGGCACGGCGTTCGGCTGGCAGTCGCCGACGATTTCACTGAAAGTGATCGTTCCTGATGGCGTGTTGCCATCGGCATCACCCAGTCGGATCGAGTAGAGCTGACCACCGGTGACGGTGAACGAAACCAGGGAACCCGGTGAACACCCGTCCGGTCCGTCGTCATTACAGGCGACGCGTTCGAACGCATCCGGCGGGCAGGTACCACCCTCGTAAACCGCAATCGTCGTGTCTTCTTCGCCGCAGGTATCCACGGTCACCACGCCGTTTGCAATCGGGAAGTAGCTGTACCAGATGTCATTATCCATGCGCGTCGGGTTTTCCAGCTCAGGAGCCGGCAAACAGGTTTCCCACGGGCAGTCGTACGTTGCATTGGCAAGGTTGAAGTCAAACGACCCTGAAGAGGCCACGCTCTGTGCCGCTTCGCAGCGGTCGTTGGCAGGGCGGTTAGGGGCGTTTCCGATTGGCCAGTCAAACGTCACCTTGTACTGCCCCTGCGCGTTGGGACCGTTACCCGCCAGCTGGATGTAATAGGTCTTTCCGACCTCAAGGTCATTGAACAACAGCTCGGCCTGATTTCCAGGTCCGCTGTTGTCATCACAACCGACAAGTGTCAGTGATTCGCACGAGCCGTCGGGTGCATCCGATCGGAAGATCTGCATGACGGCATCAACGGCGTCACCTGGCCCGAGGCCGTCCGACGTCGTGATCTTCATGGTTGACGACACCGCAACAAACTTCGACCAGACCGAACCGGCACCCGCGCTACCCAGTGGCAGCGACGAGCAGCAGAAGAAAGCGTCGTCACCACCGTTGGCTCCGGCGACGTTCATCTTGATGCTCGGGTTGTTGCAAACCTCAAGTCCCGGGCAATCTTCATTGCCGTTGTTGAAGTCACAAGGGGAGCCGTTGGAGCAGAGCCCGGTTGAGATGTCGACGGTATCCGCGCACTCGCACGTATCCGCACAATCGCAGGGATCGAAGCACTCAAAGAGGCAGCCGAAGTCAGGGTCATTGACGCGGTCAACGCAGGTCTGATCCCACTCCACTTCGCAACACCAGCTGTCCTGGTCGCAGATCTGATCACAGCAGCTGGGAATGCTGCAACCCACACCGGCGTGTGGTGCACTGCAGTCACCCTCGGCGAATCGGCAAAGCCAGCGGAAACAACCGAAATTCGGAGTCTCGCACTGCGTCGACACGTTCCAGACGGCCTGATTGCCGTTGTTGTCTTCATACTGACGGCAATCGTCACGCGGAAGGTTGACGCAGGTTTCACCAAACGGCGACTCCGGCGGCGTACAGCATGCGGCATCACCGCATGCGGGTTCGAAACTTTCGCCGAGTTGGACACACGTCTGTGCTTCGCAGGTTTCACCTTCCGGACAGTCACCATCAATGCCGCAAGCGGTGAGCGACTCACTGCAGACGGCGGGGACACAATCGGCATCTGTCTCGCACGTCGTGTTGTCAACGGTACACGTCAGCGGGCAACTCATGCCCTGCGAATAACGTGAGAGCAGCGAACGGCATCCGAGCTGATTCGTTTCTGTGCAGAACGGCTCGCCTTCCAACGCATCGCTCATGTCGCAACAGGCACCAAGCGGTGCTTCACCTTCGCAGCTGACGTTAATTGAAAAACCAACGTGTTGCGTTCCGATACCCCAGATGCATCCATCATCCACCCATCCAAAAATCCCCAGGGTGGGATCGGTTTCACCGAGCGTCGGGAACCCTGCGATGATGCCTGCAGCGCTGGCATTGCTGAATTTGAACGCGACGTGAAGCTCATCTTCGTTGTCGATCTGAATTCCGCCCGCGTAGTCGAATCGAGCGATTTCGGCCAGGCCACCGCCAATAATGTCGAACGTCTGGGTCGTCCCTTGGATCTTTGTCGTCGGTGAACAACTCCGCCATATTTCGGTGGTTACCGTCACCGGCTCAGGACTCACCACGCCGATTTCCAGGCTGGTGAGCAGGCAGTCATCAACAATGGGGCGAACGTCGTCGACCAACCACTGATTGGAACCAGCGGGGTGCGTGACCGTGAGACCATCCAATTCCGGATTCGAGTAAGAAAGGAATTCACGGACGAACGGCGGATCATCGGAACAGAAGACGCGCGTGTGGAATCCGGCATAACTGGTGATGGCCACCTGGGCATCACAGAAGAAGGCCGGCACAGGGAAATCGTAGAAGTTGCCGGTAAAACCGGTCTGAGCCGGTGTACCGATCACCCAGCCTGCGCCAAGTCGGTCAAACTCAGCTTGGACCCAGAGGAGGCGGTCGAGCTGGACGGGGGCGTCACCAAAGTCGACCACAATGGTGTAGATGCCGTTTTCGTCGAAGGATGCCGTTCCCTGCGAACCGGGAATGATCTGACCGCCATCGTTCGGACAGCCATCATACAAGGCGAAATCGACGGAAAAGCCCGGATCGGCATATGGCTGGCAAACATCCCCGAAGCAGTCGACATCCGTTTCGCACGGTGCCCCGGTCAACGCACAACCGCGCTCACCGCGAACGACCTTGATCTCATAACCTGTGGTGTTGCAGCCACCAAGTGCAACGGTACGAAGGTCATCGGCAATGGGGCGTTCGACACCCGGTGGAAGAAACAGCGACTCCGGCGGAGTATTCGAATAGACCGGATCGTCAAAGCCCTCGGGCATGTTCTCGCCGGCGATCGCGCCACCCTGCCCCGAGCTCATGTTGAAGTAGTAGGTCCCTCGCTTCAGTCCTTCCGGAACCTGGTACGACTTACGCGGGCCGGACTGAGATTGCGCCAGAACGGAATGACCGCCGACACACAAGGCCATGATTGCCACCAAGAGTACGGCACGCAGATTCTGCGCTCGATCCTTCACTCGCATTACGGAAACCCCTAAAGATTGATTCACTCGCCGAAATCCCCACGTATTGGCGATCAGGCATTATAGGCCAGATATCCGAAGCAATTCGACTTGCCAAGGCCCGAAAATCTGGCCCGACGACGTCGGTCAACCCCAATGACGTTGCGGAGTTCAGGGGCATGGTCGCTTCCGGCTACACGTCACTGATGACGAAACGGAATCACCCCGGTTCGTCCAGTTTCGATTCACCACGTGATGCCGGAATTTGACAGAATTGCCGTTCCAAATTGACAGCAAAGCCCGCTTGGAACTCCCGCAGGCCTCCCAATGTATCAGAATCGCGGCATTGATGTAAGCACAACCCGGTGTGAGCCAGGGACTGCCGCGCAATGGCACTGTCGCGGTCACAATTTGACCAATGCTTAACACGCCGCCCCGTGTCGACAGGCCCAATAATCCCCTAGACTGATGAACATGAACACGAAAATCATCATCCTGAGCGGCCTTTTCATGCTTTTCCTTGCCGGCGTTCTGGTTGCGTCCGATCCGGAAACGACGTCAGCGATGCCGGATGACAATATCGGGCATCGACACCACAAGCACAGGCACAACCGACCCCATCCGACCGAGCCGGCTAACAGCCGCTTCACGACCAACCGAACCGGGGCCCCCCTGGTCCTGCCGACCGAAGACGATGCCTTCGTGTTTGCCGTCTTCGGAGATCGTACCGGAGGGCCGGCGAGTGGCGTTTCGATCCTCGCTGACGCCGTGCACGATGTAAATCTGCTCGAACCCGACCTGGTCATGACCGTGGGAGACCTGATTAACGGTTACAACCAGGAGGCGGAGTGGATGGTCGAAATGCGTGAATACAAGGACATCATGGGGCATCTTCTCTGTCCCTGGTTCCCCGTTGCAGGCAACCACGACGTCTACTATCGCGGTCCGGAAGAACTGAAGCCCAAAGGCGAACACGAAGGAAGCTACGAGATGCACTTCGGTCCGCTTTGGTATGCCTTCGAGCACAAGAACAGCTGGTTCATCGTTCTCTATTCCGATGAAGGTGATCCTGAGACGGGAAAAAAGACCTTTCGTGAACCGGCCAGTCAGAAAATGAGTCCGGAACAGTTCGCGTGGCTCGATCAGACGCTGCAGAAAACCGTGGACGCCGATCACGTGTTCGTGTTTCTCCACCATCCCCGGTGGCTGAAGAACAACTACGGCAACGACTGGGATCGCGTCCATGATTTGCTCAAACGCAATGGAAACGTGAGCGCGGTATTTGCCGGCCACATTCACACCATGCGCTACGATGGGCCCGTCGACGGAATCGAGTATGTCACGCTGGCCACAACGGGTGGGCATCAGTGGGGGACCGTGCCGCGTGTCGGGTTTCTTCACCACTATCACCTTGTCACGGTTCGGAAGAATCAGATTGCCATGGCGGCGGTACCGGTTGGTGAGGTCATGGATGTCCGTGAGATCACGCCTGAACTGATTGATCAGGCTAAATCGCTGGCATCACTTCGTCCCGAGATTGAAGGGCGGTTTCCCGTTCGAAACCGGAAGGGTATCGACGAGGAAGTTGAGATTCGCGTGACGAATCCAACCCGACGTCCGATCGATGTCACCCTGACGCCACACAGCGACGACAGCCGCTGGGCGTTTCTTCCGGACCACGATCATCGGATTCTTCAGCCCGGTGAAACATGGACACGACCCGTTCGGGTCATGCGATCGGCTTCCGAAATGGACACGGCTTTCCGTGTTCCGCAGCTCACCATGACCATGGACTTACTCGCCCCCGGGGCACGCTATCCGATTCCGGAACGTACGGTTGAGCTTCCGATTCAGATTGATATCCAGCCCCCGGTTGCCGGCCCCGCTAATCAGGTGGTTCAGTTCGACGGCAAAGATGATCACATTGCCGTTGCGGCCGGTGACATTCCGTTGCCGGATGGCCCCTTCACGCTGGAGTGCTGGATGAAGGCCGACGCGTTCAGTAATCGCACCGGGTTGCTCGCCAAGACGGAAAGTTCGGAATACGGGTTTTTCGTCAATCGAGGCACGCCGTCATTCTCCGTTTACCTGGGCGACAAATATGTCACCGTGCAGGGGGAAGCGGAGTCACTGAGTGTCGGCCGATGGCATCACGTGGCCGGCACCTTCGACGGCACGCAGGTCCGCCTCTACGTCGATGGTAAGGTTGTCGGTCAGAAGCAGGGTAGCGGGGCGCGTCGGACGAACGGACTTCCGCTGATTGTCGGTGCGGATGTCGATAATCGCGGTCGTGCGAATTCGTACTTCCAGGGTGCCATCGATGGTGTTCGTTTATCGCGTGGAGCACGGTACATGTCGACATCTTTCCTGCCGGAACTGCGACCACAAGCTGATGATCAGACGCTGCTGTTGTTGAACATGGACCATGCCGCGGGGCCGTTCCTCTATGACGGAAGCCGCTCAAAGGTCCATCCCAGATTGGTCGGCGGCGAGCGGGTGCCACGGTAATTCACAACTTCAGGCTCGGGGCGGCTCGGAATTACTGTCCTAGGAGGGCAGTTAGCGGTTGTCATCGGAATTCTGATTACTAGAATTCTGATGATGATCATTACCATTGACGGTCCAGCTGGTTCCGGGAAATCCACGGTAGCAAGGAAGCTTGCCGCCCGGCTCAACGTGCCTTATCTCGATACGGGCGCGATGTATCGTGCCATTGCTTTCTCCACCCTCGAAAACAACGTTGATCCCACCGACCAAGACGCGTTAGTCGCGCATGCACGCGAAATCGACCTCGACGTCGACTGCGGGCCAACCCATACGCGGGTGAGCGTCAATGGTCGCGATGTGAGTGAGCTGATTCGAACGATGGAAGTCAGTGGCATCACCTCGCGGGTGGCAAGTTGTCCGGCGATCCGCGTCCTCCTGGTGGCCTACCAGCAACGCCTCGGATCAAAGCTTGAATCGCTGGTAACGGAAGGCCGTGATCAAGGAAGCGTCGTGTTCCCGGGAGCTGACGCCAAGTTCGTCCTCGACGCATCCATTGATACGCGGGCCAATCGCCGTTTTGATGAACTCAAGGCCGATGGTCAGGATGTCACCCTCAACGCTGTCAAAGAAAACCTGAGAATGCGGGACGAAGTGGATGCCAAGCAGTGGGAGCCCCTGCTGAGCGATGGTTCGGCGATCATCATCGATACCACCGACATGACCATCACGAACGTCATCGAGAAAATGCTGACCCTGCTTCCGAACTCACAGCCCATCCGCGAACCGACGGCCTGAGTGACTCATCCGCGCAACATCCTGCTTGCTCTGCTCGCCGTCCAGTTGATCACCCGGCTCACCATCATCGCTCAGGCCGGTCCTATGACGGACAACGGCCTATACGGCGACGACTCGTACATGTCGCATAAATTCGCGCAGAACATGGCCGAGGGGAAAGGCATCACACAGGCTGGTACGCCGAACAACGGTTTTCAGCCCCTATACGTGTTCCTTATTTTTCCATTGTTCTGGTTCCTGGATCCCCTGTCGGCGACCGTTGGGACTGCGATCCTGAACAGCGTGTTTCATCTGCTCGCATGCGTCTTCCTCTATCGGGTGATACGGAGAGTGGCAAACGAGCGATGCGCCCTGGCAGCCGTCGTGATATGGACGGCCTCGGCCTTTCTCACACGCGTCAGTCTTAACGGGCTGGAAACGGCACTGGCGAATTTCATGATGCTCCTGCTGATCGACCGGCATCTGGCCAGTCGAGAAGCGCATTCCGATGAAACCGGATCGCCGTGGGGCCTGCCGGCGGCAGCACAGTTGGGATTTGTGATGGGATTGGCATTTCTCGCCAGGCTGGATCTGGGGTTGTTGCTCTTGCCGCTGGGGCTGGATCAGATCGCGGTCCGATGGCGCCGTCGTGAGCTCGGCGCGCTGGCGGTTACGGTCTTGATCGCCGGAGCGACGGTTGCGCCGTGGTTTCTTTGGAGCAAGATTGCCTGCGGAAGCTGGACCCCGATCAGTGGGCAGGCGACGCGCACGGTAGCCCAGCTCTATGGGAGTCCGACAGGTCCTGTTCGGGAGCCGAGTTACTTCCCGCTTGGTGAGATCCCGTGGTCATTCTACGAAAGTCACCTTGTTCATGCCTGGAAACACCTCGTTCTGGATGCACCGATCAACCTGGTGGGGCGCCTGCTGACGAGCCAATCCCCCTTGATCGGGGCGTTGGGATTGCTGATCCCCGTGATCCTCTTTGTTGCCATGCGCTGGTCTTCGGGCTCGGCCGGGCAATCCAATGCACGGGAGTTGGCCGCATTCGATGATGTGGGCCTTCGGGAAGTCCGATGGTCGGCCTTGTTTGCGCAGCTCTGGTACGCATGGCTGTTCGTGCTGGTTTTGCCGCTGGTGTACAGCCTTTATTTCTTTGCCCAGTGGCATTTCTGGCGCTATCTGTCGGCTGCGGCTATCCTGCTGCTCATTCCGTTTGCGTGCTTGCTTGACCCCTTGCTCTCGCGACTTAAGCGCATTGGGGGTCCGGGGACTGTGGCCGCTATCTGTCTCGTTTCCGGGACATTGCTGCTGGGTGGCCTGGAGCATCGATCGCTGTTCGCCGAGCCTGACGACACGGGCATCGCCTTTCGCCTGTATGCCGACGCTGTCGCGCTTACCGAAACCCTGGCACCTGAGGACCGCGTCGGGAGTTTCGAGAGCGGTACACTCGACTATTTCATGCCGCGTGACGTCTACAATCTGGACGGAAAGACAGATGGGAGGGCTCTGGAGGCGTTGCGGGCAGGTAGGATTGACCGCCACATTTACGACTTGGGGCTCGACTTTGTGGTTTCCAGCCCGCCTCTGATTCGTGACTTGCTTTCGCGTCGAGGGCAGTGGTCGCCGGGTGAACTCACCGTCGTCGGACGCCTCCAGCACAACCTCGTCGTGAAGATCGGTCCCCGGGCCGACGGGGTACCCGCTGAAGGGCCCGCGGCCATCCCATAAGCCCTCGCAGGGTGTGAATATGTGGCACTTCCGCACCCGGTAATTCCCGAGAATTGCAATCTGTCGAGGGTAGAGGTGTATGATCTAGGGCACGGAGCCGCGTTTGTGCATTATCGGTGCCTGCGATTCGGCCCGGGTATGCGCACAGGTAGGCGCGCGGCTGCGATTCGGATCTCAAGTTGGGCGGGGTGACAGGCGATATTATCGGCGCTTGCCTATTCGATTCGTGGCGGAAAATGGGTAGCATGCGTGTTATCAGGCAGACGGCTCTCGTTTCGAGTCGAGCGGTCCGTTGCAGCCGATAGAAAGTAGGCGAAAGAGGTAGTCGGTTTGGTTTTCACGTTTTGGTGAAGACTGAATCCTGGGTTATGGAGACGGAATCCAGGCTGGTACAGGCATGCCGAGTTATTCATACAAAGCAGTCAACGATGCGGGCGCCCAGGTAACGGGTGTTCTGACCGCAGAGAATTACCAGGTTGCATTGCGCCTTCTGGATGAGCAGGCGCTGTATCCGGTCAAAGTGACCGAGGGTATTGAGAAGCCGACGATGAGCATCAGTCGGGGCGGTCGCGTGAAGCTGTCGCAGCTGACGGTCTTTTACGGTCAGCTTGCCGATCTGCTCCGTGCCGGGGTTCCCATGTTGCGGGCGCTCGACGTGCTGGCTCGACAGGAATCGGGCGGAACGCTTGGTCAGGTCGTTCGTGAACTGCGCGAAGACGTGGCCGGTGGTACTGCGCTGGGTGATGCGATGGGTAAGCACCCGCAAGCCTTTTCAGATCTTCATGCTTCGATGGTACGTGCCGGTGAGTCCGGCGGCTTCCTTGAAGATGTGCTGGAGCGAATCGCCGTCTTTTGCGAGAAGCAGGACGAGTTGAAGAACAAGCTGATCGGCGCGTTGATCTATCCCTGTATTCTGCTCTTCGCAGGTTCGGGTGTGGTGTTGCTGCTCATGCTC